>NZ_JBFPKO010000040.1:0-42371 GCF_040948765.1 Paraburkholderia sp. BR10923
GGCAAACGCCCGCGTGCAATGCCCGCAAGGGCCAAAAACCAAAGGATGACCGTCGGCTTCACGACCTGAACACCTCTACATCGCCGACACGTCGCAAATTCAGCTGCTTGTTCAGCGTAGCCCTAAGGCGAGCTTTCGTCACTTCAACAAGGGGATTTTCATGCGCTCGATTCTTCTCTACCTGCTCGGTGTGCCGATTCCGATCATCATCCTGATCGCATTGTTCTGGCATTGAATGCGTTGCGATCGTCCGTCGCGCTCGGGACGGACGATTTTCAGCGCCCCGGTGCTGGTACCCCCAGGTTGTTATGGCCTGGAGCGAAGTCGCAAGCGAGGCTTCCCGCGGCGCTGGATAAAACATCAGGATTGGAAGCGCTCGGCTTGATACATGAGCCGCATCCTGTTGCCGGTCGGACGGCAGGGGCCTCAGCGATGCAGTCGACGTGCGAGCGCCTGCTACAACAGCGGCGCGAACAGCTGCTTCGACTCATGGCTCGAAATCAGCGCCGTGGCGCGGCCGGTTCTAACGCGTGCTGGCGGTCGCGAACGACGTCGGACTGTGGGCCGAACGGTACAACCCACAGCGCCGGAAACCCGCGGGCAACTTTCCGCAGGCCCCGACGCATCCGGGCGGCACAGCGCGCGCGGCTGGCTCCCCTACGCCTCGTTTTCAGATGTCAGTGGGCGGCAATTCGTCAACCCCGCGGCGCGTCGGCGACCAGTAAGGGTCGCGGTTGTAGTACTCATGAAGCGTGTTGCCCCACGACGCATCCGCCATTGCCGGCCAGTGATCCTTGTCGAAGCCGGGATCATCCTTGATTCGCTGGGCAGCAACGCTGACGCGAAAACACTCCGCGTCCGTATCAAGGGTGAGTGCGTTCCAGGGAATCGCATGCAGGTTGCTGCCCATCCCAAGAAATCCGCCTTCGGATAGAACCGCGTATGCAACCCTGCCGCTGCGCACGTCAAGCATGATGTCTGAAATCTTACCGACGTCCTCGCCGTCCGATGAAATCACCTGCGTGCCTTTGAGCGTCGCTGCGGCCATAACCTCCGGACCGGGGCCATCGCCCCTGCCGCCACCGACAATCTCGGCCCCTCCGCCGGACGCGGCGCCTTGCGGGTCTAGTGTGCTCATGATGTCCTCCACAGATTATGCGGTAAGAGCGTCGCAACAGCTGTGCCCGCTCGCGAGGCGACACAGCGCCGGCGCGCCGGGAGGGGTGTTGCGAAGCTACGATGAAGGCGCCCCGGCAAAGCCGGCAGACATTGGCTACGCAGGGCATGAGCCGCAATCGCCGCTTGCCGGTCACTCATGCACGATTGTCGAAACCGGACAATTTCGCCGCATTCGGTCCGCGCTGTTCGCCGGCCGCGCCAGGGCTGAAGACGTATGTCGCAAGGCCAACCGCGAGGACCACCATCGTGAAGAGAAAAAGTCGCGAAAAATTGTCGGGGGCTGACAGCCCCTGTCGGGTTCCACTCTGCGCGAGCCACCCGAAGCAATTGCTCGTCACGGCGACGCCGAGAAATACCGTGCTGTTCAGTATGCCGAGGCGCAATCCAAGACTGTGCGCGGCGGAAATGGACCGTGCCTGCGACATCACCAGCGGATGAATCGCGCCGACACTGAATAGCACACACACAAGAGAAGCGCTCAAAAGCGCGCTATACGACGGCATTGCAACGAGCAGCGCCGCGGCCAGCACGCCGAGCGACATCCCGGAGAGCGCCAGTGTCTTCAGCGGAAATCTTCGCACGAGCAGCGGAATGACGAGCGATACGAATAGCGCCGTCACGCTCGCAGCGGTCATCACCCGCCCTATCGCAATGGTACTCAGATGAAAAACGTCCGCGAAAAAGGGACCGCCCCAGGAAGTTCTGAACGTCCCGCCGGCCGACATTGCGAAGCAGACCGGCAACAGCGTGACGAATGCACCGTTGCGCGACGAGCCGCCATCGCCGATCTGCCCTTGCTCAAGACGTTCTCTTTTCGGCACCGGGCGCGGAACCCCCAGAAGGGTAACAGCCGCCGCCGCTGTGATCACGGCCATTGCGGCCGCAGCGATACCCATCGCCGGCCTCCAGCCGAGTTTCGACGTGGCCCACGCCAACGGAAGCGCCGCGATCAGTGCGCCAAAAATGCCGATGGCGCTTGCAATCGTCACCGCTCTTACCTGCCGCTGCCCGCCGCCGGAGACCAGGACATGATTGAGCAGTCCCATGAAGATCGGTGCGCATCCGAAGCCCAACGCGGCCTGCGACACGAGCGCGACCGTTGCGTCGTGCGTAGCGGGAAGCGCCACGGCGCCGGCCGTTCCCACAGCCATGCAGATCGTCGTTGGCCGGCCCACGCCAAAGCGGTCGAATGCAAGGCCGAGCGGTATCTGCATAAGGGCGAAGGCAAGAAAGAAGGCTCCCGCGAACCACCCAAACATCTTCTGCGTGAAGCCATAGTCCGCGATTAGCTGAGGCGCGATCACTGCGACGTAGCTGCGGAAAAACTGACTCAACAGGTAGGCAGATGTGAGAATCCACAAGGCGTAGTCGCGGGGGCGCTCATGAATCATTGCGATCTCCATCCGGATCGAAGAGGCGTCAGCATGGGGGTGCAGCATGCTCGATCGGAGCGAGTCCCAGCGGGATACCGGGAACACCGCACGAGCAGGAATCGACGAGCGTTGCGCTAGTTCCCGTATCTCGAAGCGACGTGCGGCAATGAGCAAGCTGACGGCAAGCCGCGTGCCGAATGCGGCACCTGGCTGCGATCGCTTCTCGGACGATCAAACAGAACGTTCCGATGAACCGCTCAATTTCGCGTTCGACTCCAGTAGGTGCCATATGTCGAGCTTACGCAAGGGTGAAATGCAGGTGCTGGGCGCGTCAAGCAGTTATTGCTCCAGCGTGCCGCAGCAGGTACACAGAGCAGTCGGGCGCGAGTAGCTCGCGCGGGCGTGGAGTCGCCGGACGTCGAGACGAGGCGTACCGGCCTGGATGCGACCGGGCTGCTGTCCACGAGACAGCGTTCTCCCCCGGCAATGCTGCGCTGCCGCTTACCCACGCGGCAACGCATAAACCATCGCCCGGTCGCCGGGCTTCATTCTGACGGAACCCTGAGGAACTCTGGTAGCAATCAACTCAAGCTCATGTCCACCGCCGCTCGGGAGGACGTATCGGTTTCTGCGTTTCGTGCACGGTCGTTGCTAAACATGGCATGTCCCCGGCTTGACGGTAGTGAACGATCCGCCCGGCACGCAGGCAGGCAGGCCGCGGAGATCGTCGCAGAGAAGGATGAGCCGGAAGCGGAAGGAAAGACAAAGGCAATTAAGGCTTACCACGCACCGGAAGCGGCAGCGGACGAGCGATGGCGCGGTCGGCCGACAAGCAATAAGCGTGGAAGGGTGAATCGTGGCAAATGTACTGCTGGTCGACGACGACCCGGAAAACTTGTGGTCCCTGCAGATCGCGCTGGAGAGCCACGGCCACCGCGTAAGCGTGGCGGACAATGCGCAGCGCGCAATGGATATCCTGCGTCGCCATACCATCGAGATCCTCATCACGGACTATGAGATGCCGGACATCGACGGAGCGCAACTAAGCTGCTGGGTACGGGCGCATCCCGCACGTAATGAGATGCCAGTGCTCATGCTGTCGGCCGCGCCGGAGCCGCTGAGGGGCGCGCAATGCTGGAACCGTTTTCTTCGGAAGCCCGTCAGTCTGGGCGATCTCATAGAGGCTATCGACGCTCACGTCGCGATCCGATTGACCGCCGCGCGCGCTCACTATTCGTCTGGCGCCTCTGTGAGCTCGGCCCTGAGATACCTTTGTCCCGCCGCCTCGCGTTTGCCGGCCGTTCATTCCGGGTGCTGGCCGTGATCTGCTGCATTAGAGCAACAAGGGGTTTTCGGAGCATCACCGCCGCTGGCCTGTCGACCGGATGCGAGGCTATTTCTGGCATACGATCCGAATCAGGCGTACGGAGAGCTCATCCGTACGCTGTGTGCAGGTTCAGCCACCGTCCGCGCTGCCCGGATCATGCCGGTGTGTCCCGGCATCCCGTTCAGGAGCATCGCCAACCGATCGTAGTCAACCGGCTTGACGAGATGATAGTCAAACCCGGCTTCGAAAGCTGCGCCTTTGTCGTGCTCCTGACTCCAGCCAGTGACGGCGATAAGAAGCATGCGCTTGCCCGTGACGCAGGCGGCGCGCGACGTCGTACCCCGAGATGTCCGGCAGGCCGATATCCAGGAGCAGCACCTCGGCCTCAAATTCGTATGCCATCACGAGCGCGGCGGCGCCGGTTGTTGCGATTCTCGTCTGGTGCCCGTCGCTCTCAAGCAGCATCGAAAGGCTGACGGCCGCGTCCTCGCTGTCGTCTACTAGCAAGATGCGGCGCCGAAGATCAGGTTCAGATATCGTCGGGAGCGCGAGGCTCTTAGGAAGATCCTGGATCGGTGCAAGCGGAAGCCGGACGGTAAACTCGCTGCCCTGCCCCAACCCGGGGCTGGCCGCGGTTACGGTACCGCCATGTGCTTCCGTCAATGCCCGGACGAGCGACAGCCCGACGCCCAAGCCACCCTGCGAGCGGGCGCGCCCGGCCGGCAACTGTGAGAACATACCGAACACTGCTGCAAGATTTTCCGGTGCGATGCCGATCCCAGTGTCACAGACGCGGATGACCGCCTCCTGACCTTCGCAGCGGGCGTCGAGTGCTATCCTGCCACCCGCCGGTGTGTACTTGGCTGCATTGTTCAGAAGGTTCTGAACGATCTGCGCGAGCCGGTGATGGTCCAATCATCAGGTTTGCCGCGAACCGCTCCGGTGCCTTGATGGCCGCGAGCATCCCGCTCTCCGACAAATACTGGGCGATCGAAGAGTCTATTTCAGAGGGCAGGTGCCTGCCCGCGCAACGTCGGATGCATCGGCATCGGCCATGCGCGAGCAGGGATCAATGACCGCACCTCCCGGCAAAGTCCTGGCGCGCCCTCTACTCACGCTCGCCTCCTGCCTGGACACGGCGCGGCAGGCGTACGGAGAAAGCAGTCTCTTCCTCGTCTGACCGCGCCTCTATCGCGCCGCCGTGCGCATTGGCGATTTCGCTCGCGATATACAAACCGAGCCCAAGGCTGCCTTGGCCGTCGTGGCTGCTTTCACGATCGGAGCCACGCTGAAGAGGATCGAAGATCCGCTCAAGTAACTGTCCTTCGATTGCGGGTCCGCTGTTCCTGACCTCGAAGCGCACTTCGGCCTCTTCGCCAGTCACCACAACACGCACCGGCGCGTGGCGCGCGCCATATCTGATCGAATTCAGGACAAGATTGCCCAGCAGTTGCTGCAGACGCGGACCATCCCAGACACCGTGAGTGTCACCGTGCGATTCGAGCTCGATCTGCCGGTCTGGATGTATCGCGCGCAACTGGTCCAGCTCATCGTTAAATATGTCCGCCAGATCAACGTCGCCCGGTGTGATGTTGATACCGAGTCCCAGCCTCGTCCGATTGAAATCGCACAAGTCATCGAGCAGTCCCTGCATGCGAGCGCCACTACGAACCAGTCGTGCCGCAGCCTCTGACACGCGCTCTCCCGCATTGAGCGCGGACAGATATGAAGCTGTCATCTGAATCGTCTGAAGCGGGCTGCGCATGTCGTGCCCGAGCATCCCAAGCAACAGATTGCGAGCCTGATCGACTTGCGTGCTGAAAAAAGCGAGTGATTCGGCGAGCGCCTGATCGATGGCCTCGTTGAAGCGGATGATGTCATCCAGATATGGCGCATCAGGTTGGCAATCGTCCATCCACAAACGTAACACACTGGCGCGCAACGCACGGTACTCGGCAGCCAGCTGGTTGATGTTGAAGCCGCCTCGTGCCCGCAGAACGGCATGCGTTTGTGCCGCTGTCTCCGTCGCATCAATCAGCGTTGGAGCCCGCCCCAAAGATTTTTCGCGTTGCGCTTCCCTCGTCTGAGAAGTCCGCAAATCTGTGGCTATTGCTTCGAGAATCTGCTGCGCGTGGTCGCGCAACGCTAGCGACCCCATCTTGCCTGCGGCCGGCAGCAGCGTGGCCGCGAAGGCCTCCCATTGCGCCAGAATGGGCTCGATGTCCCGCGAGATAAAGTCGGCCAGTCGCATGCCCGCTCCTGTTCGAACGGAAATTATGGAGATCTTTTTACCGAATTTATATTACGCGCGGATTCGTCCCGCGATTCCATCGGGTTTACGCTGCGCCAGCCACCAGCTTTCGGGCAGCGTTGCTGATCAACGCGTCGTGACCGCCTTCCGCTCTACGACAACCTTCGCGAACCGGGCATTTTCCCCGATTCGGCTCGTCATGCAGCGCCGAGCAGTTTTTCGGAACCGAGGCGGGAAGTCGAAATTCAGGACGCCCAGGCCGTCCGAAGCTACGCCACGCAGGCACGCTGACCGCGCCTGAAGGAGGGCATGCGCGGGGCCATGGCCCCGCATCGCACGCATACCCGACCCGGCGAACGACCGGTCTGAGCTGTCAATGTAGGAATGGCACGGCCCACCATTCGCCGGACGCAAACCATCAGTGTTTTCCACGACCCGGCTCTGCGAACGGCAGCCTGGTCATCTTGGGCTTCCTCTCGGCTCCCGGTGTCAGCCTGCCAGTATTGAAGAAGGCGTTCTGTACGAATCCCGACGTAAAGCAGAAGCCCCAAAAAGAGGCCAGTTTGCGGAGCCATGTCCGAGCTGCGACGGTCCGTCCGCAAAATCGCGGGGCTCGCGCCAAGGCGTGCGTTTGTCCATGCTTGGGGCACGAACCATGCTGCTCATATGCCGGAGATGGGCCAAAGGCGCTTCTCAAACATGGAGAGGGTCATGAAGCTGATACTGACAGGAATGAGCGCAGTTGCAGTCATCGCTAGCACTTGCGCACTCGCGCAAACAAATACTGGCAACGTGCAGCCAGCAGATCACAATGCTCAAAGCATGCAGCCGGGTGCCGCTGGCCAGAGCATGGGCCGTGCTGCGGGCGTTGGCAACAGCAAGCCGGCGAGTGGCTCATTGATGCAAAAGCGCGAAAGCGCCATGTCGCCTCAAGGCGCGTCCAACTCGAACGCAACCGGCACAATGAAGCAGTGAGTGCGGCCGGAGGCCTCGTTGCGGCAGCGGCGCCACTGCGATATTTCCAGCCGACGTGATAGATCCACGTCCTTTGCAACGTCGCAGCGGCGTAGCCGTGGGCTGGCGGGCGCGGGGCCTGCGCGGCGAGTCCACCTGGGAGCATCGCGCAGGCTGCGAAGCAGCGAAGCCTCGACGCGCTGGGGCAGGATGGCCAGAGGTTTATTTAGTCGTTGGTTGTTTTCATGTTGGCCGCCTTTTCCGCGAATTGAGTCAGCTTGAGGTCCGTCGCTTTTTCTTCCTCCAGCGTCTCCTTCAGAAGCGTCACGGCCTCAGAAAAGCCAAGCTGCTTGCCTATCGCGCAGAGGCCGCCATAAGCCGCGATTTCATAGTGCTCGACTTTCTGTGCGGCGGCAACGAGGCCCGCATCGAGCACGGGTCCTTTTTCAATCTCATCGATCAACTCCTGGCCCTCCTCAATCAGGCCTTCCATCGCGACGCATTTCATTCGCTTGAGGCGTATTCCGGTTGCCTCGACGACCTGATCTATACGTTCCACCTGGCCTTGCGTTTCTTCAAGAAGGAGAGTTCTCCCCCAAGCGCCAGGTACGTCAGTGTCTCCTGGGTCAATCGCCCCATTTACGCTGAAGATGCGGTCGGCTTCGATACCCGCGACCAAAGAATCAAAAAAAGCCCGCTCAGAGCGGGCTTCGTTGCGCCTGAGCATTCTCCTCAGGCTGCTGCAGCATCCTTGAGTTTCTTCAGCGGACGTACCTTCAGACGGACGGTTGCCGGCTTGGCATCAAACCAGCGCTCCTCGCCTGTGAACGGGTCTTTGCCGAAACGCTTCTTCTTTGCCGGAACCTGCTGCACCCCAATCTTGAGCAGACCCGATAGCGTGAACTCGCCTGCCCCTTTCTTATGGACGGCGCCGAGGATGGTGCTTTCGAGTGCGGCGAGCACCGCCTTTGCCTGCTTCGGTTCAACACCGGCCTGCGTGGCAACATGGCTCGCAAGCGACGCCTTGGTGAATTGCTCTTTCAGGGGTTTGGGTGTCGCGGTTGCGGCAGTTGTCTTCTTTGGCGATGCTTCCTTCTTCACCGCGGTTTTCGCTTCAGTTTTCTTCGCTGAAGAGTCTGCGGTCTTCTTTGCCATTTAAATCCTCATTTTTCGGGTTTAGAGAACCGCTTAAGACGGCACACGACGCTGCGCGTTACTGCACCGTCTTAAGCTGGGCCCTAGCGTAGCAATGGTTGTTTCTCCACGCAATGAGATCAGCCCTTCATACAGGTTACTTTCTCCATTTCTGTCTCAGTAGTTTCCCGGGATTGAGTACCGCTATAGCTGCAGTGCGGCGACTCTGGCGAAAGGAAGCGCCCCGACGAAGGAACGGGCGAGGCGTGGGCGCGCCGCCACCGACTGCTTTAGCTGCTGCCTGATCGCCGAATTCGTGCAAGCAGTAGCCTCTGCTCAGCTCCGGTCGATTTTGACAAGTGGCTTTACGGTCGCTTCCAAGTAGCTAATGAACGAGCTGCGCGCTCGATTTAGCCGGTCAGTCGGCTTATCTACATTCGGTCGTTTGCTCACCGCGACCTCCGTTACGTTTTCCGTCTTCTTGTAGGTCCCTGCACTCACGGATTCTTCATGAATCGCAGATAGAAGGCGGCGAACAGCAGGACAATCCCGACGTTCGCCATCAGCCGTTCCCAGAACCGGTCCCTGAAAATCAGCACATCCATGCCGGTAATCACGATCACCAGCGTCAGGACATAAAGCACGGTAGACATGTTTCTCATCATCCAGTCACCCGTTTTCCGTCCTGTTTAGCTCAACATGACGAGGATCTTGACATCCGCGAGTCGGATGCCCGATCGACGGGCAACAGCCCGCCGCGCTCGCGCGGCCAAGTCGTTTCCCTTCGTAGCCTCAGCCACACGCGCAACAAACTCGACGGGGCCGGCGACCGGTTTCACGTTGTTGACCACCTCGTACCTGGCCGACACCACGATTCGTTCCATGGTGTTTTCCTAATCGTGGCCGTACCACGCGTCGACGAGTGGCCCGACGTCAACAGCCATCAGTTCGGGCCTCGCTTCGAGCCAATCGCGTACGACGCTGCGCTGCGCTTCCGTCGCTGATGCCCGACCGGCATAGGCCGTGACGAATCCGTCAAGCTTGTGCACGATCGCTCCACCATATGCCAGCCGGGTGGCCTCGATACACTCACTGATGAACGCATCACAAACCAGTTCGGCCTCCGCTGCGGATACACCCGCGCGTAGCGCAGCGGACACAGCGAAGCCCAGCCCCTGAAATTCGCCGAGATGGAGCTTCTTGCGTTGGCGACGATTGTGTTGTTTGGACATCGAGGTGTGTTTTCCTTAGTCAAAGAGGTTCTCGCCCTTCGAGACTAGGCTCATCGGGCTGAGGCGGGAACTGTAATCAAGCACCCCGAAGTTGCCACCGGCGCCGCCCCGGATCAGAGATCCGCTCAGGGTTGACCTGGCCGATCGCTCCGGGCAGAGTTCGGCCCAGGAGGCGCCGGTCGCAACAACCACATCAGTGGCCATTTGCGAGTGCCAACCAGTCATTTTCTGACGGAGACGGCCCCCCCCGAAACTGATTGTCTCGTCCCCGCAAAACTCGACGAGCCATGGCGCCGGCGCCGAGCTATCTGTTCGAATGCACGCCGCATAGCCGGAGAAATGACTTTCCATATTCGTTTTTCTTGGTTCCGCTGTTCCTTAACGTCCAATAGATTGTGCGTTCGAAAATTCCAATAACTTAGACACGCTCGACATGTTCAATAGACGTTTGATAGCTTTGGCCGCGCTCCCATTCATTCTGGAGGCCTGCGGTGGAGGCAGTATTTCGGATAGCCCGAACCCTTTGGCGAGTTCGGATCAGTTGGCAGCCGAGAAACTTGCAATCGCTGTTGTTGAGGAGCCTGCCGTCGTTGCGGCAAAAGCTACGCTTAAAGCCAACTGGCTGGCGGCGGCTCGAGCGACCGGCGGTGTATCGGATGAGGCGTTGACAAACCTCGATGAAGCCGTAGATGAAAGTGTGTTCGCCTTCGCGCTATCGCTTGCTTCCGGCGATGCCAACGACCCGAAGGTGGTTTCGTTTCTCGCAGCCCCGCACAATTGGTACGGAATGAACGTGCCGGGATCGCGGACAACCTTTGATAACCCGGACACCATATACCGCAAGATCCCGGTTGATCCTGCGTCGAGCTACGTCTTAACGGGAACAGTCCACGCGCAAAAGCCTGTCGATTTCAATTTCAGCCTCTACAGCAGCACCAGCGCAACGCTTTCCAACCTCGCCGGCGACCAGCTCGCCACACAGGCAGATGGCAGTTTCGTCATCAACGCCAGCTCGCTATCAAGCGGGGGCAGCAATCAAATCCAGCTCGTCTCGGGAGCCGCATCCATCTTCGTGCGCGATACGATCAACGAATGGGGAGTACAACAATTCAACAGCCTGGCGATAAAGCGGACCCCGTCAGTCTCGACGCAACCACAGACCGCTGACGCTCTCGCTACAACTCTGGCAGCGACACTGCAAACTCCAGCTGCGGCTGCGCCCTTCATTGCCTACAATGCCCTTGGGTACGCTCAGCCTGTCAACACGCTTCCTGCGCCATCGCTTGGCGGCACCGGGGGGCGCCTCGCAAACCAGGCCGCCTCATATGCTGCATTCCAGCTTGCCGATGACGAAGTACTGGTCCTTAACGTCAACCTCGGTGGGGCAAAATACTTCATCGCACCGGCCTATGGCCGATGGACGATCACGACCGACTACATCAATCACACCCAGACGCTAAACAACGCGCAAGCGGTGCCCAACCCGGATGGCACGTACACGTTCGTGATATCGCCGAAAGACCCAGGCGTCTACAACTGGGTTGACACGGCAGGACTGCACCTGGGCTTCCTTAACCCACGCTGGCAAGGGTTACCCACGACGCCTGCTTCGGTGGGTCCGTCGGCGACGGTCAAGGTTGTGAAGCTTGGCGATCTTCAGACCGTTCTCCCCACGACAACGAAGTACGTCACTGCGACGGAACGACAAGCACAGTTGGCTGCGCGTGCTGCGAGTTACGCATCGCGATACGCACCCTGAACTCTTCGCGTTGGCGTGAATGAGCGCCTGACGGCGACGCAGGATCTCGCCGCCGGCTGTACATTGAGCGCGGTCGTCCAGGACGGGCGCGAGCGGCCGGAAAGGACTGCGAAAGCGGACGCCTTTGCAGTAACGTCGAACGGCAGGACAGGGTCGACTTATGCCGATCGCATCAAGCACACGTTCGAGACGACTGTCGCGCTCGGTCGTCGGACGAAGTCGTCCATCAGCGGCCGTTCAGGTGCAACGGTTGCAGGATACTCAAGCGTCTCCTCCACTTCCGGAAGCTGCCCTTTACCGGAGAAAGGACGACGCAGCAGGGATTAGTCGAACGCGGTCCCATGCGTGGAATTCACGCAGGCCATCACGCTCTTTGTCTCATGTCATCCCTTTGCCGGAACATCGCCATCGCCAGCCTGGCGGCTCTTCAGGTGATCAAGCGCGCCCTGCCTGACTGTGAAGTTCTGCTTCATAGCCCATCAACATTGTGAGGCATAGTCGCTCACGCAAATTGATGCTACACCTAACGTGTCAGTCAGGAGTGACGAGCTTGCAATGTCTCACGCATTTGATGGCTATGCGCGAATACGATCGCGCGACCGGCCTGATTGGCCACGAAGTCCTGAATTCACCAGGAGAACCGCTGATGACCGCCGCCTCTGTTTCCGCCGGCATCGTCCTGCCACGCCCCGCCTGGCGCAGCCTGCTTTGGCTCGCCCCACTTACGGTCCTGTGGATTGTGTTGATCTACTGGCAACCGATTATCCCGGACAGTGGCGCTCAAACCACGGCACACCAGTTGATTGCCCAGGCGTTCATCGCGGTCGGCTTGTGGCTCGGCCTCGAAGACACCGACCTGACGCCGGGTCAACGCCGCACGACCTGGCTTGCGATCATCATCCCGCACACACTATGGTTCGCGATCGTCTGGAGCGTCGCGATCCACGGCGTCTTTCACCTGAGCTCCTCACCCCCAACGGTGCCGTTGCTGCCGTTGGCGATCATCCTGCCGGTGGTCATCGGCGCGCCGCTGTTGCTGTTTTCGAAGCGGGTCGGCCAGGTGCTCGACGTGATGCCGGCGGCTTGGCTGGTCGCTCTTCAGCTTTACCGGGTGTTCGGCAGTTGGGCTCTCGCTGCCTGGCTGCATGGTGCGCTGCCAGGTCTCGTGGCATTGCCAGCGGGAACTGGCGATGTACTGACGGGCTTGTTCGCCGTGCCGGCGGCAATCGCGGTGGCGAGCGGTACAGTTCAAGGGCGGAAGGCGGCGCTCGTCTGGAACATCTTCGGCCTCGCCGATTTCGCCGTCGCGGTTACCTTGGGGATAGTAACCTCGCCCGGCCGCTTCCAGTTGATCGTTCCGAACGTGCCAGGCATTAACGCCGGCGCTTATCCGTATGTGCTGACCCCTGCTTTCGTGGTGCCGAGTTCGATCCTGCTGCACGCGCTGTCGCTACGCCAGTTGACCCGACGACGTGCAGGACGACCAGCAAGCGGCGAGGATCGAAGGGCGATTCTGCGACCTCTTGATGCTTAGTCTCAACAGCCGGTAACCAATCGAAAGCCGTCGCCTTCGATCGTTGCACTGAGCGGCCGAGGAGGGTCGGTTTCGGGCGACCGCGTCGGGCAGTGACCGGCCAATGCGCGTCGTTCGACGCTCCGCCTGGCTGGTTCCGCCCGCATCCCTAAGCGGTCACTCACGGATCGGCGCCGGCCCAATCAAAGCAGATGCCCTCCGCGAATTCCGGAGGCGGATCACCGCAGGCGGATCTGACAAATTCACTCACTCGGCACTGGGAAAACGTCGCTGACGCGACAGGCGTCGCTTATTGTGGCTATGCGACAGACCATCTGCGGATAGCGAAGGGATTGAGGAGTGCAGCACGGCGAATTCGCCGGCTCGCCGTCCCGACTCTGCTACAAGCATTCCTGCGCTTGCTCAGGTAACGGGCACGAACTCTCCTTCGGCGAAGAACCACGCCGACATCGTCCGTGCCAGTTCGAGCACGACCTCCGCGTCGGTCCGACCGGAGGACGCGCGCACGTGGAACGAATGATCTGCGTCGTCCACCACATGCAGCGTGGCGCGTGGCCCCAGCATATCGACTACCGACCTCAGCAGGTGAAGCTCGGCCAGCTTGTCGCGCGTGCCCTGCAGGAAGAGCATTGGCACCGTGACGTCTGCCAGGTGCCGTGCCCGCTCCATGCCGGGCGCGCCCGCCGGGTGCAGCGGGAACGCGACGAAAGCGAGGCCACGCACGCCGTCGAGCGGGGAGATGGCTTGGGCCTGGGACGTCATGCGGCCGCCGAACGACCTGCCGCCCGCGAAGAGCGGCAGGGCTGGCAGCCGCCGGCGGCCCGCTGCGACGGCTGCCCGCACGGCAGCATGTGCCACGGCCGGCGAGTCCACCCGCTTGGAGCCCCGCTCCATGTACGGAAACTGGTAGCGCAATGTGGCGACATTGGCCGCCGCAAGCGCGTCGGCCAATGACGACATGCCGGCGTGCTGCATGCCCGCCCCGGCACCGTGCGCGAAGACATACAGGGCTCGCGCGTCCTCCGGCACTCGGAGGAGCGCAGAGACCTTGGTGCCGTCGGGCAGTGCCATGGAAAGCGATTCTGGGTCGTCCATCGTATTCAGGTCGTGTCGTTGTGGCCTTAGCGCCGATTCTGCATCAATGAGGCATCGGGGAGCGTTTGTGGCGGCCTCCGGCAAGGCATTGCGCAGGCGGAGTTTGCCGGCCGGTCCATGGAGCGCGCGCCCATCGTGAACGGCGCCGCAGTCGCGATGTGTCGGTTGACGACCGCAAGCCCGACCTGTGGGACGCAGCGTGATCCGCGCTTTGAGACATCTGCGTAATAGCACGCCTGCATCATTGTCAGCGAGCTGTTACGACACTGCAATCACCGTCAAAGGAAGTTTTCGAAGGGCAGTTCATTTATCTGGCTCTCTGGAAGAGCATGTCCGGCTGCAGAAAGTTCTTGGTTCGGCCACAAGCGGTCGGTCGAGGTCGCCATCCAATTCGGACATCCAAGGCATCGTCCGCTCAATCTCAATGACCGGTCTTCGGCGGGCAGATCGCAGGTGGCATTGCCTCAACGCGGGCCGGCTAGCGCCCGACGACCGAGCGCGACGGTCGTCGGGCGGATGAGCGGTGCAAAAGGCGTAACCCGACCCACTGCAGCCCGTCGAACCGCTCGGACCATTGGCAGCTTTCGAGTAACGAACAGTCCTTCGTCGGGCTTTGGGCTGCCCGAACTGCATCTGGAAGTGGGCTGGACGACCAATATTTCAGGCAGATCCCGATGAGTCGTCTGCGAATGACACACCAACTGGCACAGCACTCCCTTTTGTGTGAGAGGAAAGTTGAACATCAAATTACAAATCAGGAAAATTCGACCATAGCAAGCTTTTCAGCTAATAAACTTCCTTGCAGGGCAACGCCGGCCCTTATAAGGGCCGGCGCACTTCACAGGATCAATTCGAACCGGAGTACTTCAGAGTCCAGGTGAACGTACGGCCACTGCCCGCGTTGAGTGCGAAGGGGCGCGTCGTACAGGCGAAATTCGAATGCAGTTGCCCAATCGGCGTTGTCGACAGCGGATTGGTGACCCCGCCCGCCATCTCGAAGTTAGACAGGACACAACTGTCAAAACCCGTAGTGTCATAGCTGGTCGCATTACTATTGGAGTAGCGAACCGAGTAACCATCGCTACCCGCTGTGGCGTGCTGGACATCTGCAAAAGACGTGAAGTCCGTCTCGACCGCGATGTTGCCGGTCAACGTTCCAGAATTCAGCGTATCGGCTCGCGTCAGTGTGCCTTGACCAAACGTTAGGACCGTGTGGACCTGCAGGTCGATATCCGTGGCATAGGTTGCATTCTTAACGGCCTGCCGGAACTTGGTCGTGTCGAAAGAGACGACCACCTGGCCGTTATTTTCCTGAACGTTCAGGTTCCTATAATACGTGACCGGAATGTAAGTTTTCCCGTTATAGGAAACTTGCGGAATCAGCAACGCATAGCCCTGATCCGTTGTGCCATAAATCAGGTTGTCGGAGAACGGCGTCGGGTAATAGGGCGTGTACGAATTGTAGTCGGGTGCCTGGTTCAGGTTGAGATTGATGATGCGCTTGCCGTCGCGCACCGTGATGAGCGCTGCGCTGTATGGGTGAGCCGTATCTGTGGGCAGGTTGTACCACGTGAGCGTGTAATGCGGCCTCGCATCCAGCCAGGCTTGCAGGTCGGAATCAGACATGGGTGCATTGCCGCCAAAACCCAGTTTGTTCCACCAGGCATTCACATACATGTACTGGTGTAAAAGACTGAAATTCTCACCCATGACTCGAGGTTTGCCGCGATACGCATCGGTTCCGCGCCCTTTGACCCACATATTCACCGACGGCGTCGGCAGGGTCGGGTCGTACCAGAAAGTGTCAAAGCGGTAAGCCGCCTTATAGATGAACGAATAGGCGACCTGCATTTCCTGCGCGGTCAACACGCCGGCATTGGCCGCCGCGGTCAGGATTTCCATGAAGGCTGTGTCGCCGTATGGGCCGATGGAGCGGCCATAATTGAAACCCTGCCCGTCTGCGTTGAGCTGGGGAAGAATCAGATCGACTGACTTGCGCAGATAGGATTTCAATTCAGGTGTTAGATTGGCCTCATTGCCCATTTCGAACGTGCGCTCAACGACTTCTCCAATGAGCAGCGTGCTATATCGATCGAAGCGTGCCTGATCAAAATAGGTCGTATGTGTATTCGAGGCCTCGTCGGAAAAACCGCCGGACGAGTCTCTTCTAATGTGATTCGTGAGTGTATACAGAAGCGCGTCCCGCGCGCCCATCGATGCCACAGCCGGGTCGGTGGCGGAAGAGAAAGTCGGATTGGTCCATCCAAGTTTCTGTCTCAGCCCCGCAATACCGTAAGAAACCGCATAGTAATTCTGGGCGGTATTAAGCGATGCAACGTCGATCGGCACACCTGCGGCGGGGCACGTATTTTTCGTGCCGCTTGCATCCGCGCCGAACATATCGCAAAAGGTCAGGCGATTCTGCAGCGTAGCCAGCATGGCGTCACTGAAGACTTCGTTGAGCATACCGTGCGCCTTGAAATTATTGAGCGCAACGAGGTAGTAGTACTCGCCCCATGACGTATTTGCGTACGTGTAACTGGCGCCGCTCGTCTGCGCCATCATCGCGGTCGTTATCTTTTGATACGTCGCAAGGTAATCCGCGTATTTCGGATCCCCTTTCGCCTTCATATCGATCAATATGTACGACAGACCGAGCGCCAGTTTGCCAGGCAGGAATTTATCGCCCGTGTTGGTATCGAGCACGTGCACTGGGCTGCCGTCGCCCAAGTCCATGACCACTTGCGTGAAATCAGGTGCCTTCCTGATGAGGTCAAAAAGCGCTCTCATCTGTCCCATCATGGTGATGGGCACCCCTGCGCCTGAAGGGACGCTCGTATCCGTCGCTCCATAGACAATTCCATGAAGAGAAACTGTAGGTGCAGAAGAAACCGGATTTTTCACAGCGTCAATCCCGCCGCCTCCGCAGGCACTGACGAGAAGAAGCGTCAGTGCACTGAACGCAAACATAACGGATGATTTTCGCGATGGACGCATTTTTGTCTCCCGATTGTAAGTGGATCGACGCCGAAATTAGCAATCTCACCAACGTATCTGGCTATTCGTTCTCTTGGGTTTGCAACTGAGCACCAGTTCGACGGAAGTCAGGAAATCCTACGAAAATCCGCTCACGTCGTTTCACTCTGTTCGCGCCGACACATGAACGACCCATATTCCGCCCGCCGCGTCCCCTCGATCGCCGTCGACGTCGCACCATCTCGGCGTGATTCAGGCTGCGGCGGACGTCAAAGAAAACGATTAACTAAACGCCAGGACAGGATGGTCACACTTTTGCTACCTAAAGCGCAAGGCTAGGTAAACCACGGGGCTAGTAAAAGCGTCACAGATCTTCTATCTTAGAAAAACGTTTTCCTAACTGGACCTGCTCGTGACTAACTCCGCCCGCAGTGCCATGCGTCGCGGGCTCGGCGCTCGCCGACATCCATCACACATAGCGCGGCGCGACGAGCGACGCCGCGCAACGGAGACTTACATGCATACTGCCGTCATCGGGCTCGCCCGCACCGCCAGCCGCTACCGCTGGGCGGTGTGCGCGCTGCTCTTCTTCGCGACCGTGATCAACTACATGGACCGTCAGATTCTCGGTCTGCTCGCGCCAGTGCTGCAGCACGACATCGGCTGGTCCCAGGTGCAGTACGGCCGCATCGTGATCGCCTTCTCAGCGTTCTACGCAGTCGGCCTCTTGTGCTTCGGCCGCATCGTCGACTGGCTGGGCACGCGCATTTCTTACGCGCTCGCCATGCTGATATGGAGCGTGGCTGCAGTCCTGCACGCGGCGGTCGGCTCGGTGACCGGCTTCGCCATGGTGCGTGCGCTGCTCGGCATCGGCGAGGGCGGCAACTTCCCGGCCGCCATCAAGACGACTGCCGAATGGTTCCCGCGCCGCGAGCGCGCGCTTGCGACCGGCATCTTCAACTCAGGCGCCAATATCGGCGCGGTGTTCGCGCCCGCCATCATTCCGCCGCTCGCGCTGGCGTTCGGCTGGCGCGCGGCGTTCGTGATCGTCGGGGCGATTGGCATCGTCTGGCTGGCCGTATGGTTCGCGTTCTACCGATCCGCCGACCCGCGCTCCCTCGAGGAGGGGCAGGACGAAGTCGAGGTGCTCGATGCCGCCAACGTGAATGCCCGCGCGCCGGGCTGGGGTGTACTGATCAGAAAGCGCCAGACGTGGGCATTCCTGATCGGTAAGTTCCTGACCGATCCGGTGTGGTGGTTCTATCTGTTCTGGCTGCCGAAGTGGCTCAACGAGTCGCGCGGTATGGACATGCAGCACATCGGCTTGCCGCTCGTCTGCATCTATGCGATGACGACCCTCGGCAGCATCGGCGGCGGCTGGCTCTCTTCGGCGTTCCTGCGCTCAGGATGGAGCGTGAACGCCGCGCGCAAGACGGCGATGCTGATCTGCGCGTGCTGCGTGCTGCCGATCGCGTTCGTCTCACAAGTCGACAACCTCTGGGGCGCAGTCGCGATCGTCGGACTGGCGGCGGCAGCGCATCAGGGCTGGTCCGCGAACCTCTTCACCACGGCGTCCGATCTGTTCCCGAAGCGCGCGCTGGGCGCGGTGGTCGGCATCGGCGGGATGGCGGGTTCGATCGGCGCGGTGCTGTTTTCGGAAGTAATCGGGCAGGTCCTGCAACGCACCGGCCATTACTGGGTGTTGTTCGCGATCGGCGCACTTGCCTACCTCGTCGCCCTGGCCGTGATGCAGATGCTGACGCCGCGCATGACGCCCGCGAAGCTCGACGCGTGAAGGCGCGAGGCGTGTCAGCCGCAGGCCGCGGTCGATTCACGGACGATGAGCCTCGGCTCGAACGTCGAATGCCCGGCCACCGAGTGGCCCGCGAGCGCGTCGATGAGCTTTTGCATCGCGAGCTCGCCCATCTTCTCGCTCTGGATGTCGACGGTGGTCAGCGCGGGCGCTGCGTACTCGCCGTACGGGACGTTGTCGACGCCGGTCACCGACAGCTCGTGCGGCACCCTGATGCCGAGCGACGCCGCCTCTTTCATGAAGCCGAGCGCGATCAGGTCGTTGTAGCAGATCACCGCCTGCGGCCTGCGCGGACCGAGCATCACGCGCGAGCACGCGTCCTCGCCTGCATGCGCGGTCGGCGCGTGAGCGTCGTACACGTCGAGCGTGAGGCCGGCTTCCTCGAGACACTCGCGCGCACCGCGAATGCGCTCGTCGTTGATGCGCGCCTGCCCGAAACCGAGGTAGGCGATATGACGATGCCCGAGGTTCAGCAGATGCCGCGCGAGCATGTAGGTTGCGAGCCGGTTGTCGATGCCGACGCTCGGGAGCGGCAGCGCATCGCTACGTCTCAACAGCACAAGTGGCTTGTCGAGATGGAGCAGCCACTGCGCCTCGTCGTCGGGTATCCGCGAGCTGACGATCAGGCCGTCGACGCGCTGCGCGAGCGCTTCGATCAGCGGACGCTCGCGCGCCTGGTTTTCGTCGGTGTCGACGAGCAGAAGCGTGTAGTCGTGGCGCAGCGCGACGCGGTTGGCGCCCTTCACGACATTCGTGAAGTGCGGATTGCTGATGTCAAGAATGGTCAGCCCGATGGTGCGTGAGCGGCCGGTGATCATCGATCGCGCAAGCGGATTGGAGCGGTAGCCGAGTTCCTCGATCGCCGCCTTCAGGCGCGCCTCAACCGGCGCGGAGAAGCGCTGCGCACCGTTGATGTACTTGGACACCGTGGCGACCGACACGCCAGCCGCAGCGGCGACGTCACGAATCGTTGGAAAGAGTTTTTTCATGCGGAAGGTAACGTTTTCCATTTTGTTAACAGATTGTCGCAGGAAACGCGGGCAGCGGGCAAATGCCACCAGGTTAAACCGCTCAGCTGCTGGCGATACGCTCGACAATTGGCGCTGCATATCGCCCGTCGTTTTGGAAAACGTTTTCCAACCTATCTTTTTTCAGGAATTTTTCTTGATGAACCAAACAACCACAGCGTCGCTCAAGCCCTTCCGGCGTCTGCTTCTGACCGGCGCCGCCGGCAACCTGGGCCGCCAGTTGCGCGGCGCGCTCGCCAACTGGGCCGATGTCGTGCGCGTGAGCGACATCGCGAAGCTCAGCGAACCCGCGCCACATGAGGAAACGACCATCGTCGATCTGGCGGACCGGCGGGCGGTGATGCAGCTCGTCGAGGGCGTCGATGCGATCGTGCATCTCGGCGGCATCTCCATCGACGCCCCGTTCGAGGATTTGCTCGGAGCGAACATTGCCGGCACATACAACGTGTATGAGGCCGCGCGCAAGCACGGCGTCAAGCGCGTCGTGTTCGCGAGCTCCAATCATGCGATCGGCTTTCATCCGGTCACCGAAGTGCTCGACACCGACGCGCCGCAGCGCCCGGACAGCCTCTACGGCGTGACGAAGTGCTTCGGCGAGGCGCTTTCGCGGTATTACTACGATCGTTTCGGCATCGAGACGGTGTGCCTGCGAATCGGCTCGTCGTTCGAAGAGCCGAAGAATCCACGCATGCTCGTCACGTATCTGAGCTATCGCGACTTCATCGAACTGGTGCGGTGTTCGCTGTTCACGAACCGCGTCGGGCACGTGGTCGTGTACGGCGCGTCGAACAATCCGGTCAAGTGGTGGGACAATACGAAAGCCAGCTTCCTCGGCTTCAACCCGCGCGACAGCGCTGCGCAGTTTGCAGAACGTTTCCCCGCGACTGCACCGGGCGACTCGCACGACGACCCCGCGCAACGCTTCCAGGGCGGCCCATTCGTGCTCGGCGAGCCGATGGAGGCGAAGCGGTGAAGCAGCGCTCGCAAGATCGTGCCTCCCCAACTCGCGATAAACGGCATACAACTTCAAACCGTCGTCGGGTTTGCACAAGCCCGTGGGCCCACAGTCGGCACTTCGATTGCGGCCGCGGCGACGACACTCCCGGACGCGCCCACGCTTCAATAACGCTCAGGCGAGTTCCACTGGACCGTGGTCATCGCAGTGGTCGCCGTGCGGGTGATGAAGATGGCCGTTAACCAGATAATCGACATGATCGCCATGCGGTACTGGGTCGTGTCCGCAGCCTGGGCCGTGGATGTGGCCCGGTTCATGGCCACCGCAGTCTGGTGTGCATTGGTCCGGATTTTTTGCGCTAACGTCGATCTTGTGTTCGTCCACGTGATCGCCGTGCGGATGGTGCAAATGGCCATCGTGCAGATAGTCTATGTGATCGCCATGCTTGATTGCGGTGTGTCCGCAGCCCGGGCCATGTTGATGGTCATGGTGTGCGTGATGCGGTTCGCTGCAAGTGCTCATGCCTGCCTCCTTTTTCCGTCTGGCCGCACGGCAACCTTCGACGGCCACCTGCCTACTCTCCATTGAAGGGTGCTTCGACGCTTGAAACCTGCCTTGCAGGCAGTTGCACTTCCGGGAGACGAAACCGAAATGCGTCGGCCTCACTGGAAGGATACTCCTTGCTCGCTCGGAGGAAGACACGAACGACTTCCATGCAAGTGCGAGACCGCTCAATTAGTGAAACGCGTAGTTCTTCGTGCTGTTCAAATGTCGCTCTTCGGTCTGAAGTCTGGCGGGAAGCCGACGCTCGCCGGTCATACCGGAATGGCTCAGTTTGGCCGCATCGAGGCAGTGCCCTCTGAAATTTGCTCGCTGCAAACCGGCCATTGAGCGAGGCCGGATGAAACCTCGGTCAGCCTAACTGGACGACGACCTCGACCGGCCGTTCATGGCCGATGGGGTGAAGTCGCCAACGGCCGCTTATTGGCACTCCGGTTCGCGAAAACTGGATTTATTTGACTGACCGGTTTGGAGAAGGTCATCTGACCGGAGGGTCGATTTCGGATATTTGATTAGTCTGACTCCGATGACGTTCGAACGAGAGAGGGTGTAGCGACGCGTTGCCCATGGCTCTTTACTTCGACAGACGCAGCTTCTTCGATAGCACGATACCCCGCTGCGGGCTCACCAACCAGATGGCGTGAATGTCGGTGTAAAGGGTCGAGGTTCTTGTCGTGATGTCGGTGGGCTCGTCATTGCTGGGATCGCTATGTTCGCGTCGGTCGGTCAGGTAAGGCGGCGCCATGCTGCACATCAGCACAATCGCGAAGTCTCCATTCGCTTCGTCGAACGCCGCCTGCGAGAGTGTCACGCGTCCGTGAACCTTGGTTTTGGTCCGTTCACCGGACTTGAGCACAATCAGATCGATATGTTGGATGTACCCCTTAGCCTTCGCCTCTGGCGCCACCACCAGCCCTCGACCGCGTTGTCCGGTAATGGTTTTCTTGAGTAGGATCGCTCCCGGCTTGTTGTCGTCGGCTAGATCTACGTCTACCGTCAACAGGTGCGTCTTTGACTGATATCGGATTCCGTAGGGCGCAGGTACGACGAAAGCAAGGTCGCGCTCGAGACTGGCTTTCGGCGAGTCGAGCTCGCTGGGCGCCTTAAGGACAGGGACGTGGATCAGGTTCCTGATGCGAGCGCTCAACGAACGCGAGTCGGCATCGAATCTCTGGCCCGCCAAAGCGTCCCTGATGGCAACCGGGTCGTCGCCGACGAAAGGCTGAGTCGACAGGACATCTGCAGAGGCGGAAATTTCAGGCTCAATCGCATTGGGAACAGTGGCTGAGTCTGACGACATCCCGGCGTGCGCCAGGAGCGACATGCAAACAAGGGTGCAAGCGACGTTCGAACGGACCAGCACGGTTTTGAGATCAGCCACGACAAACCCCTCCAGGATCAAGGCAGTCTATCGCAAAGCCTTACATGGGAAACTCGACCGCGCGACAGCGGCCGTAGGCACGGGCTCGATCCGTCTTTCATCAGTTCAGCAACCCAAACGGCAGCAAGGCCGAGAACTTCGGGGCCAAGATCGTTGTTCGAATGGCTGTTCCACTTTGGAAGCTGCCGTAGTGATCGCGTTGGGTCGAAGGGCACATGTGAGTCGAACTGAGCCCGACCCCTCGGACTCAGTCCGGCCACAAACTACCGGTCACATGCGCGGCCGGCAGGCCGCTCAGGAGTCGGCTCTGCTTCACAACAGGCCATCTGATTGTCACAACGCGAGCGCTCGTTCATCGGCCAGAAGGGACATCAATCTGAGCGGCCAAAGACGCCCAGCTCCACCGAGGGGGTTTCTCCCCTGTTAATCCCTGTCAGCGTGCCGGATTGCGTGCCATGACGATCCACGCCGCGCCGTCGATCATCACCGACCGCTCGCCGGGCAGGCCCGCGAAGGCGGCGCGAACCGCGGCCGACGCGCGGGCGCGGATGTCGTCGGGCTGATCAACGAGCGCGCGCGACAGTGGGCCGACCTCGAGCGTCATCTTCACCGCGTCGTCGATCGCAGCGTCCCGCGTCCCGCCCTCTCCGAACGGGACGGAAGCATCGAAGGGCGCGATAGCGATATCGGCGAAGCCGGCTGCGGTCAGGATGCGCGACACCCGCCCCCGGTCGCCGAACGAAAATGGGCCGGGCGCTTCGGGATCGGGCGGCGCGCTCGGCGGGAGGATGCCCTTGATCGCGCCCATCGGCAGGCGCACCCAATCGTTCTCGGCCGCGCCGCGCCAGCAGGCGAAAGCGACCCGCCCCCCCGGCCGCAGCGCGCGTCGCATATGGGCGAACGCTCCTGTCGGATCGTCGAAGAACATCACGCCGAAACGCGAGAACAGGATGTCGAACGCGCCCTCGGGCAACTCGGCGCTGCTGGCGTCGGCCACCCGGAACAGGGCCGGCGTATCCTGTGGCGCAAGCGCGCGCGCCCGGCTGATCAGCGGTTCGGATATGTCCACGCCCAGCACTTGGCCCCCCGGGCCGACGCGGGCGGCCAGAGCCAGACTCGATGCGCCCGCGCCGCAGCCGACGTCCAGCACGCGCTCGCCCGCCGCGGGCGCGGCGGCTTCTATCGCGGCCTGGCCGAACACCGCCACCATAGCGTCGAGCCGGGCCTGGTTGGCGACCCAGCGCTCCCCGCTTTGACCATTCCAGTCGGTCACCTGATAAGCATTTTGCTCTGCCATGTCATCTCCTTGCTCTGATTCGTTCTTAACTAGCTACCCTTTGTCGAGGCAAGGGGGAGCCGAACCTCACCCGCATCGTAATGACCGAAGAGCCGCGTACGTTCATGGACGTACTTCGCTTCGCTGCATTGCGTACATTGATCATTGCCGGAATGCGCGGAGGCGAAGTTGGGCTGTTGCCTACCGATTGGAAACGGGAGCGTCCTTACTTCGATTGGAACGGGCGGCCACCTGGCGAACTCGGTGGTATCTCTACTCCCCTGATGATCCGACATTTCGCCGAGAAACGGCAGGACGAAGAGTCTGATAGCCGGGTACTTCACGAGGAGACTCAGCCAGTGCCAGACATGTTACGGGCGCTGCTAACGGAGACGTTTGACCGCGTAGCCGCAGTCACAGAACCCCTCCGCGCTCCCGCCCCCGACATTTGGATCTGGCTTTGACAAGTGAATGGCCGCCATGTCATCAGCTTTTTAGGGGACTTCCCGAGGGTCGTGACTTTTGGATTGCGTCGTCGTGCCTTGGCGGGTAATGTAAGCGCTAACACGTTTCGAATTGCAACCTTCACCGGTCCTCATTGCATGTCATCCTTGGAAACAATTGAAAATGTAAGCGCTAACATGCGCTCCAGCGAAGCACCCTCCTCGGTCCGGATCATCGTCGCGGGTAGCGCGAACATGGATCTCGTGGTGCACGCGGAGCGTCTGCCGGCGCGGGGGGAAACCTTGCTCGGGGGCGGGTTCGCCACATTCGCCGGCGGCAAAGGCGCCAATCAGGCGGTCGCAGCGGCGCGGCTCGGCGCTTCAGTGGCGATGCTCGGCTGCATCGGAGACGACGACTTCGGCGCTCATCTCCGCGCGCGTCTGGACAGCGAGCACATCGACACGGCGCACCTGCACATGGTGGACGACATGTCGAGCGGCATCGCCGCCATCACGGTGGCCGCGGACGGTGCGAATACGATCGTCGTTTCGCCGGGCGCCAACGCCGCGCTTACTCCCGCTCACGTCGATGCGGCGCAAGACGCCATCGGCGCCGCCGGCATGCTGATTTGCCAACTCGAGGTCCCGCTCGACACCGTGCGGCATGCCATTTCAGTCGCGGCAAGGCTCGGCACGCCGGTGCTGCTGAACCCGGCTCCGGCACAGCCGCTTGCGGACGCGCTTTACCAGCAGGTCAGCTATATGGTTCTCAACGAGACCGAGGCCCACTTGCTGACGGACGTGCCCGTCGATGGCCCGGCGTCCGCGCGTGAAGCCGCAGCGCACCTGCGTGCGAAAGGCGTGGAGACGGTGATCGTCACCCTCGGCGCCGAGGGCGTCTGGTACGCGACAACCGGGGAGGAAGGTCACCTGCCCGCGCCACGCGTCGATGCGATCGACACCACGGCGGCCGGCGATACCTTCGTCGGCGGCTTCGCAGCCGAGCGCGTGCGCGGCGCCAGCATTCGCGACGCGATCGAGTTCGGACAGCAGGCCGCGGCGCTCAGCGTCACGCGTCAAGGCGCGCAGGCATCCATTCCGACCCACGCCGAAGTGCGGGCGCAATCCGCGTTCCCGGCAACGGTTCGATAGACCCGGCTGCGCGGGATCGCAGCCTATCCACAACACAATATGGAGACGACAGCATGAACCCAACCCCCGTGTCCGAGCAGGCACCTCCGCGCGTGCGCCGCGCCCAGATCGTGGCGCTGACGCTGCTGATGGTGAGTGGCATCGTGAACTATCTCGATCGCGGCACGCTCGCGGTCGCGAATCCGCTGATCCGCAAGGATCTCGGTCTGTCGCTCGGGGAAATGGGGCTGCTGCTGTCGGCATTCTCCTGGAGCTACGCGCTCTTCCAACTGCCGGTCGGCGGCCTCGTCGATCGCATCGGACCGCGCAGGCTGCTCGGAGTCGGCCTGATCATCTGGTCGCTCGCGCAGGCCGCGGGCGGCATCGTGTCCACCTTCGGCTGGTTCGTCGTCGCGCGCATCGTGCTCGGCATCGGCGAGTCGCCGCAGTTTCCGTCGGCGGCGCGCGTCGTGAGCAACTGGTTTCCGCTGCGTGCGCGAGGCAAGCCGACCGGCATCTTCAATTCCGCGTCGCCGCTCGGCACGGCGCTCGCACCGCTGTGCCTGTCGGTGCTCGTCGTGGAATTTCACTGGCGCTGGGCCTTCATCGTTACCGGCGCGCTCGGTCTCGCGGTTGCGGTGATCTGGCTCGCTATCTATCGTGATCCAAACCCCTCTGCGCTCACTGCAGAGGAACTGCACTACCTCAAAGGCGACGCCGCGCAGACGAAGCCTGCCGAGCAGCTCAGCTTTGCCGATTGGCGCGCGCTGTTCTCGAACGTCACGACTTGGGGGATGCTGATCGGCTTCTTCGGCTCGGTCTATCTGAACTGGGTTTATCTGACCTGGCTGCCTGGCTACCTGACGACAGAGCGCCACATGACTCTGATGCACACGGGAATCGCGGCCTCGGTGCCCTTCTTCTGCGGCTTTCTCGGCGCGCTCTGCGCAGGCTGGTTCTCCGACCTCATCACGAAGAGGAGCGCCTCGCCGGTGGCGAGCAGGCGCAACGCGGTCGTCATCGCGATGCTCGGCATGGTGGCGTTCACCGTGCCGGCCGCACTCGTCGAAAGCAATACGATCGCCATCGTCTGCATCTCGGTCGTGATCTTTCTCGCCAATGCAGCATCAGCCTGCTCATGGGCACTGGCAACCGCAGCCGCACCGGCCAACCGCGTCGGCTCGCTCGGCGCCATCCAGAACTTCGGCGGCTTTCTCGGCGGCGCACTCGCGCCCATTCTCACGGGCTACATCGCGCAGGCGTGGTCCTTCGTGCCGGCTTTGCTGACGGCCGCGGGAATCGCCTTCGTCGGCGCAATGAGCTATCTCTTCCTCGTGCGCAAGCCGATCGAGTTCGAGACCGAACCGGGTACGCCGGCTCGCGCTCACGCCTGAGAAGCGTCATTTTCAATTCTCAAGAGGACAACACCGACATGACCCTCCCCACTTCCCTGCCGCGCTCGACGCGCTCGATCGAAGGCATCGTTCCCGTCATGCTGACGCCTTTCGACGACGCCGGGACCATCGACTATGCCGGGCTCGAACGACTGATCGAGTGGTATCTCGCGCATGGCTCGGACGCGCTCTTCGCGGTCGCCCAGTCGAGCGAAATGCAATTCCTGAGCCTCGACGAACGCGCCGCGCTCGGCCGCTTCGTGGTCGAGCGCGTCGCCGGCCGTGCGCCGGTCGTGGTCTCAGGCCATATCAGCGACGATCCGGAGGCGCAAGCCGAGGAGCTGAACGCGGCCGCGGCGACGGGCGCGGACGGCATCGTGCTGGTGACGAACCGGCTCGATCCGCGCCGCGAAGGCACCGAAGCGTTCACGGCGAACCTGCGTCGCCTGATGAGCCGCCTTCCTTCCGACATTCCATTGGGGCTGTACGAGTGCCCCGCTCCTTACCGGCGCCTGCTGTCCGACGACGAGCTCAAGATGTGCATCGATACCGGCCGCTTCGTGATGCTGAAGGACGTCAGCTGCGATCTCGACACCGTGAAGCGCCGCGTCGCGCTGGCGAAGGGCTCGCCCCTGAAGATCCTGAACGCGAATGCCGCGATCGCGTGGGACGCGATGAAAGCCGGCTCGGCGGGTTTCAACGGTGTGTTCACGAACTTTCATCCGGACCTGTACAACTGGTTGCGCAACCGCGCCGACGAGAATCCGGCGCTCGCACACGAGCTTTCGACTTTTCTCGTACTCGCGGCGGTGTCGGAGGCGCTCGGCTATCCGGCGCTCGCGAAGATGTATCACCAGCGGATCGGCACTTTTCAGTCGATTCGTTGCCGCGCAATCGACTACGACGTGCGCGAGCGCTTCTGGGCGCTCGACGCGGTGCTCGACCGAATCGTCGAAGGCACCGAGCATTTCCGTTCGCGCATCGCCGCCGGGTTTTGACCATCCGTCACCCCGCCGCGGGTAAGATGACGGGCGTTCTTTTCGAATCACACCGTTGATGCCTCGCTCCTCTGACTCCGCCTCCACTCTCGAAGAACCGTCGCCGACCGGACGTTCGGCCGGCGTGCGCGCCCGCCGCGGCGCGGGCCGCCCTGTCCTGTCGGATGTCGCAAAACGCGCGGGCGTGTCCACGGCGACGGTATCGCGCGTCTACAACGAGCCCGGCAAGGTGTCCGACAGCGTGCGCGAGCGCGTCGCACAGGCCGCGCTGGAGCTGAACTGGTTTCCGAATGCGGCCGGGCGCGCGCTCGCGTCCACCCGCAGTCACATTGCGGGCATCGTGATTCCCACGCTCGACGATCAGGTCTTCGCCTCGCAGGTGAGCGGCATGCAGGCGGAGTTCGCCGCGCGCGGCATCACGCTTTTTCTAGGATGTTCGAACTACAACCCCAATGAAGCGCTCTCTCAGGTTCACGCGATGCTCGCGCGTGGCGTGGAGGCTATCGCGGTCGTGGGCGAAGCGCATCCGCCGGAACTCTTCGAAGCGCTGCGCGTGTGGCGCGTGCCCTACGTCGTGCTCTATGCGTGGCGCGAGGGAAGCCCCCACGATTGCATTGGCTTCGACAACCGCGCGGCCTATGAGCAGATCACCGAGCATCTCGTCGCGCTCGGCCACCGGTCATTCGCGGTCTGCATCCAGCCGACGCGGGATAACGACCGCGTGCAGGCGCGGCTCGCGGGAATTCGCGTCGCGCTCGAACGTCATGGTCTCGCGGTTCGGCCGGAGCATCTGATCGAGGGTGAATCCACGCTCGATTTTGGGCGGCGGGCGTTGCGCGCGCTCTGGCAACAACCGGGGCCGCGTCCAACCGCCGTGATCTGCGGCAACGATCATATTGCGCTGGGCGTCTTACGGGAGGCGGAAGAACTCGGCATCGCGATACCCGAGCAGCTTTCGGTCACCGGCTTCGACGATCTCGCGATCGCGCGCGAAGCGCGGCCGCCACTGACCACGATGCATGTGGACACGCGCGAGATCGGCACGGTCGCCGCGAAGCATCTGCTCGATGCGCTGGATGGACGACCGACGCGACAAGGGTATGCCGTGCCGGTGGAATTGAAAGTGCGCGGGTCAACCGGGCCGTGCGTGGGATGAGTGTTGTTGATGTCCTGCAGCCTAGGGGCACGGAGGCGCGCTCTTCGAAGTAGCTCGATAATCTGATCGAACAGCACCATCGTCGCATTACAGCGATGCCTGGATTCGATCGGTTCAGAAGTACCGCGGCTCGCTCTTTTTGGTTGCGCACGAGCCGCATCTCGCCAACATCTACCGCCTCCCGAGCGCAACGTTACGTGTAGGCTGCCCTATTCCGGGGTGCTCGCGGCGCGGTCCGCAGCCGTGCTACCGGGACGCTTGCCGGGGCAGCAGCTCCGCCCGTTGCGTGCGCAGCGGCCTGGGAATCCAGACGGAAGAACGAAACCGCCTGGTTCAGCTGCCTGCCCTGATCCTCGAGCGATTTCGACGCCGCCGCCGCTTCCTCCACCAGCGCGGCATTCTGCTGCGTCACTTCGTCCATCTGCGTAATCGCCTGATTGACCTGCTCGATCCCGCGGCTCTGCTCGGTCGACGCGGCTGCGATTTCTCCCATGATGTCGGTCACCCGCGCCACGGCCTGTGTCACCTCCGCCATTGTCTTCCCCGCCTCGTTGGCAAGCGACGACCCATTCTGGATCTTCTGCACGGACGCGTTGATCAGATCCTTGATCTCCTTCGCGGCACTGGACGAGCGCTGAGCGAGGCTGCGCACTTCGCTCGCGACCACCGCGAACCCACGTCCCTGCTCGCCTGCACGGGCGGCCTCCACCGCGGCATTCAGTGCGAGGATGTTGGTCTGGAAGGCGATCCCCTCGATGATCCCGGTGATATCCGCGATTCTGGTGGAACTCGTCCTGATTTCGCTCATCGTATCGACCACCTCGCCAACGACCTGGTTGCCCCGTCCCGCCACTTCGGATGCGTTGGCCGAGAGCGAGCTCGCCTGCTGTGCGTTCTCGGCGTTCTGCTTCACCGTTGACGTCAGCTCCTCCATGCTTGCCGCAGTTTCCTGCAGTGACGCAGCCTGCTGTTCTGTGCGCGTGGAAAGATCCACGTTGCCCGACGCGATCTGGCTCGAACCCGTCGCGATACTGTCGGCGGAAGTACGAACCTGACCGATCAGGTGAACGAGGCTAGCCTGCATCTTGCCCATCGAGGCGAGCACGCTTCCGGTCGGCGCACTGTTCGCCCCCAGCACCGGGCTCAGATCGCCGCCGGCCACGCGCTGCGTCACTTCGACCAGTGCCACGGGCTCGGCGCCCAAAGCGCGTAGCAAGCTGCGGGTGATGACTGCACCTGCCACGACCGCCAGCACGAGCGCAGCCAGACAGATTGCAATCAGCAGATTCCGCTGAGTCGCGAATTGATCGCTCGATTGGCGGACCATTTGTTGTGCGCGTTCACGGGTGAAGTCCTCGTACTCGTTGGACGCCTTGATCAGAGCCGAAAGCAGTGGCCTGCATTTGGTATCAATTGCCGCAATCGCCGCGTCGCGCTGATTACTCACCGCCAGCCTGTTGATTTCCAGGGCCACGGGGCGGTAAAGCGCCTCGATCCTGGGAAGTTCGGCCGCGAGTCTGCGTGCGTTGTCGCTCATGTCGGAAGCGCCCGCTACCATGGCATTGAACTTTTCCAGGTTAGCCTCGACTCTGCGTTCAGCGTCGATGACGGCGGCCTTTTCCAGCTCGATGTCCTCAGGCGTGGTGACCAGCACCAGATTGCGCACCGCCACGGCACGATCATCAACTGCGGTGCGGACCCCTTCAGCCACCGTGGCCCGTGCGTTAATACCATTGATGTAGCCGGAAAAGCGGTCATTCGCGTCGTTCAGCTCCTTCAAAGCGAGTCCTGAAACGATCAGTACAACAACGGCCAGTGCTCCGAAAGCCACCGTAAGCTTTGTCTTCACAGACAAGTTATTCAGGATCATTTTTCGCTTCCATTTTCGACGGAAAGACACGTAAATGCGGGCGATCGTTCTTGATGCCCGAGTCACGCACCGGTATGCGGCCGCGCCCGTGAAAACTGATGCGCCTCGCATATGCATTTACGGCGGCAGACTTAATGAACTGAAGCCAGGATTGCCCCGCCTATCGAATGCGCAAACGTTGGCGCGATATTGATTTGTTCTATCGGGAATTAGATATGGTTTAAGCGCGTTTTTATCAGACAAAATAGGATCGGCGAATATAGGAGACCACACCAATTTTCTCTGGCGTTGTAAATCAATCGTGATATTCGCGAAAGCGATTTTTAAATTCGGTTGGCAGTCCAGACATGAGTTTGCGAGGTCACGACGTCGTCTATCACCGCGCTGACGAGGAAGACCGCTCTGAGGCCAGACCGTTCGCCAATCCTTCCGAGCGCACCGTCTTCCTCGATGTCGCGGTGGCCGCGAGTGGTCCGGCTCGGCGAGCGACGCGTTTCAACCTGGCTGCTGCGACGTGAAATCGGTAGGCGACTTCACGAGAGTCCAAATGTCTTTCTCAGGTTTGCGTCGACGGGCCCGGCAGGCATGAAGCGACGCAATTTGCTTAGGAGAGAAGCCTGGCCTTTTGGAGTGCGCCTCATTCTCCATGCGGACAACGCGGAATCGACAATCGTGGTTGCGACGCCATCAGGTGCCGGCGCCTCATTGACATTTTTTTGAATCGCGCGGGACACGATGGCGCGCTCATCGTCATAGGCTGCGATTTTGGAAGCCGCATGCGGTGCATTGAGATCCAGATTGGTCCTGGTATAGGAAGGCTCGACAAGCACCACGCGGATTCCTAATTTACGCACCTCATGGTCCAAGGTTTCAGACATTCCCTCGACGGCATGCTTGGATGCTGAATAGAGCCCCATGTACGGAGCCGGAAGGAAGCCCAGCACTGAGCTCACATTGACGATTCTTCCCGAACGTTGCGAGCGCATGTGCGGCAGTACCGCGCGTGTTGTGCGCAAAATCCCGAAAACGTTGGTATCGAATAGCGACTGAGCCCCGGCAATCGACGTTTCTTCCGTCGCGCCGAGCAGCGTCACGCCCGCGCTATTGACAAGCACATCGATGCGCGTGGCTTCCGCGATGACGCTCTGGATTGCATGTTCCACTGAGGCGTCGTTACGGACATCCATCTCGACCAGCACAACACCGGGTATCGATTGCGCGGTTGTAGCGTTGCGTACGGTGCCGAATACCCGGCAACCCCGGCTGGCAAACTTCTCCGCGGTGGCTCGTCCGATCCCCGACGACACACCAGTAACAACGACGACTTTAGAATTCGACATGGCAGTTCCGTTCGATGCAGGTGAATGGGATAAATAGCGGATCAGCCGCTCCGATTGATCTTGCAACCAAGGTTCATTGCCTGGCAGCGAGCACATCCTGCGGCATTTCTTTCGCAGGCTGCGCCTGCTCATGCCTGGCTCTGCGCAGATTAGTCGTATCGCCCGGCCGAATCCTGAACCAGATGGAATACATGGCCGGCAGGAACACCAGGGTCAGGATCGTTCCTGCAAAAGTGCCACCGATCAGCGTATACGCGAGCGTCCCCCAGAACACCGAATGGGTCAGCGGGATGAACGCCAGGATCGCCGCCAGCGCGGTCAGGATCACGGGTCGCGCACGCTGCACGGTTGCCTCGATCACGGCATTGAACGGAGCCAGCCCGGCCTGTTCGTTCTGGTGAATCTGGCCGATCAGAATCAGCGTGTTGCGCATCACTATCCCCGATAGCGCAATGAGGCCGACCAGCGCATTGATTCCGAACGGCTGCCGGAAAAGGATCAAGGTTGGCACGACACCGATCAGTCCCAGCGGGCTGGTCAGAAAGACCATGACCATCGCGGAGATCGAGCGCACCTGCAGGATGATGATGAGCAGCGTGACCGCCAGCATGATCGGAAAGAGCGGCAACATGGCTGTCGTCGCCTTGCCTGATTCTTCGATCGAGCCAGCCTGTTCGATGCGGTAGCCGTCCGGCAGCTTGTCCATGATGGGCCGAAGCTGCCTCGTGATCGCCGTCGATACGTCTGGCGGCTGCAAGCCATCGGCGATGTCACCGCGCACGGTGATCGTCGGCATCCGGTCGCGCCGGCGCATGATCGGTTCCTCCATGCGCACGTCGACCTTGCCCACCTGCGACAGCGGGATGCGCTGGCCGTTGGCGCCAGCCAGCGTGAAGTCGCCGATCCGCGCCGGGTCGAGCCGGACCTCGCCGGCCGAACGCGCGATGACCTGCACCGTGCGAATGTCCTCGCGGACGACGGTGACAGGCACGCCGGTGAGCAGGAATTGCAGTTGTTGCGCGACCGCGCTCGATGTCAGCCCCACGGCCTGCAGCCGGTCCTGCTGCAAGGTGAAGTGCAGCGTGGGCGTGCGCGTGCCCCAGTCGGTGTTGACGGTGCGCATCATCGGGCTCGCATCCATCACCTGCTGAACCTGCTCCGCGATACCGCGGAGCTTGTCCGGGTCCGGACCCGTGACCCGGTAAGCAACCGGGAACGGCGAATACGGGCCGAATACGAGTTGCGTGACGCGCAGGCGCGCCTCAGGGGCAAGCCCATCGGCGATTGCCTGGCGCAGCCGCTGTTTGAGTGCCTCGCGCTCGTCCTGGTTGTCCGTGCGCACCACGATCTTGGCAAATGATGGATCGGGCAGCTCCGGTCCCATCGAGAAGTAGAACCGCGGTGCGCCCTGACCGACATAGGCGGTGACGATTCTCGCTTCCTTCTGTCTCGCCAGCCAGGCTTCGACCTTCGCTGTGGCGGCGCTGGTCTGGGCGATCGACGTGCCATACGGCATCTGCACCTCGATCAGCACTTCAGGGCGGTCGGAGATCGGGAAGAACTGTTTCTTGACTACCGCCATGCCAAGGACGGCCAGCACGAAGAGGCCCACGACCGAACCGGCGACCAGCCACTTGCGCGCAATGACGCGCTTCAGCAGTTGACGGAAACCGTTGTATCGCGGCGTGTCATAAAGCGCGTCGTGGCCGCCTTCGACTTTCCTGAAGTCGGGCAGCATCTTGACGCCGAGGTAAGGTGTGAACACCACGGCGACCACCCACGATGCGATCAGCGCGATCCCGACGATCCAGAACATGTTGCTCGTGTACTCGCCCGCAGTGGATCGGGCGAAGCCATTGGGCATGAAGCCGACCGCCGTGACCAGCGTGCCGGAGAGCATGGGCGCCGCGGTATGGCTCCAGGCATAAGCGGAGGCGGCAACGCGGCTGTAGCCCTCTTCCATCTTCACCACCATCATTTCGATGGCGATGATGGCGTCGTCCACCAGCAGGCCCAGCGCCAGGATCAGCGATCCCAGCGTGATGCGGTCGAAGTTCTTGCCAGTTGCGAGCATCACCAGGAAGACCACCGCCAGGGTCAGCGGCACGGCCGCGGCAACCACCAGGCCCACGCGCCAGCCCATGCTCACGAAGCTCACCAGCATGACCACCAGCAGGGCCGCGAAAAACTTCACCATGAACTCATCGACCGCCGAACTGATGTTGACGGCCTGGTCGGTGACCTTGGTCAGGCTCATGCCGAGCGGCAGCCCGCCGTTGATCGCGCCCACCTCGCGGTCCAGCGCGCGACCCAGGTCGAGGCCGTTCCAGCCGTCGCGCATCACGACGCCCAGCAGCAGGGCAGGTTCGCCGTTGTTGCGGATCAGGAACGTCGCCGGATCTTCATAGCCACGCGTGACGGTGGCAATGTCCGATAGCTTCAGCGTGCGTCCCTGCGCCACGACGGGCGTATCGCGGATCTTCTGCAACGCGTCGAACGCGCCGTCGAGGCGGATGAACACCTCCGGGCCCCTGGTCTCCACCGAGCCGGCGGGCGTCAGCGCATTCTGGCCGTTCAGCGCGGCGAACACGTCCTGCGGACTGACGCCCAGCGTTGCCAGACGGTCATGCGAAAACTCGACATAGATCCGCTCCGCCTGCTCGCCAATGATGTTGACCTTCTTCACCCCTGGCACGTGCAGCAGCCGCTGGCGCAGCGTCTCGGCGTCGCGTACCAGCAGGCGCTGCGGTTCGCCTTTGGCCTTGAGCGCAAACAGCGCGAAGGTGACGTCTGCGTATTCGTCGTTGACCATCGGCCCGATCGCACCAGGCGGCAGGTTGCCTGCCTCGTCGCTGATTTTCTTGCGGGCCTGGTAGAACTGTTCCTGCACTTCCGAAGGCGGTGTGCTGTCGAGCAGGGTCAAGGTCGTGAAGGCGAGGCCCGGCCTTGTGTAGGTCTCCGTACGGTCGTACCAGCGCAGCTCCTGCATGCGCTTTTCTAGCTTTTCGGCGACCTGGTCCTGCATTTCCTGCGCGGTGGCCCCCGGCCAGGCAGTGATGATGGTCATCACCTTGACCGTGAAGGCGGGATCTTCGGCACGGCCGAGCTTGAAGAATGAAACGAGTCCGGCCAGCGAGATCAGGCAGATCAGGAACAGGGTGATGGAGCGCTCGCGCACAGCGAGCGCGGAAAGGTTGAAACGACCTTCGCTCACGGACGGGCTCCCTCGGTTGCGGTCACGGGAGCCTGGCCCGCCACACGGACCAGTTCACCTTCGCGTAGCAGATGCGCGCCGAGCGCGACGATCCGGTCGCCTTGCTTGATCGGGCCGTTGATGCGGACGTCGTCGTCATCCACGTGCTCGACCGTGACCGCCCGCCAGGAGACCTTTGGCGGCTCGCCGTCGACGACCCATACTCCCGGTCCCTTGCCAGCATCGAAGAGGGCGCCAAGCGGCACCTTCAGCGCGCTTTGCACGGAACGACGCGCATCCGGAATCTGGATGGTGACCGTTGCTCCTAGCGGTGCATCGGACAGCGTGCCGTCGAGCACGTACCGAGCCTCGAAGGTGCGGGTGAGCGGGTCCGCAGCATCGGATAGTTGCCGCAATTCGGCGGGAACCGTGACGTCCTGCTTGCCGAAGAGCGTTGCCTGCGCGACGGAACCGACCTCAGGGCGCAGGGTTTCCGGCAACTGGATCACGGCCTCGCGACGTCCTGCGTGAGCCAGGCGCACCACGGTCTGCCCGGCGTTGACGACCTGCCCGGGCTCCGCCAGCGTTTCCATGACGACACCATCGGCGTCGGCCACCAGCTCCGTATAGCGACTCGCATTAAGCGCGACGTCGGCTTGGGCTGCGGCTGCGCTGAGCTGGGCTTTGGCAGCATCGGCCGCGGCCTTGACCTGGTCGTAGGCCGAGGCGGAAATGGCGCCCGTGCCGCGCAGATCGTGGTAGCGCGCTTCATCCTCTGCCGTCTGCTGCGCCCGTGCCCGCGCGGCAGCGACGGCCTGCTGCTGCGCCTGCGCGGCCAGCTTCAGATCGACGGGGTCGATGCGCATGAGCGGCTGGCCGCGCCTGACGCTCTGCCCGGCGTTGACCAGCCGCTCGAGCACCTTGCCGGAGACCCGAAACCCCAGGTCGCTCTGCACCCGGGCGGCTACGGTTCCGGTAAATGAGCGCGAGGCAGGCGGTGCGTCCCGAACGATGGCGGCACGCACCAGCGGCGCCTCCGTGCGCGGATCGGGCGGTGCTTTTGCGCCGCAAGCGGCCAGCGCAAACGGCAAGGCGAAGACGACGGCTGAGGTAGCGAGGCGGCGCGCAAGCATGAAAGACCCATCGACGAAAGGATGATGGATCGCATTATGGTTCTAGTGACCAATATAGTCAACGGTCACAAATGGTGCGCGTTAAGGTGAGAGGCTGCGGAGCACCAGACTGGACAGTTTCGCCGGCGCCTCCTCGGTGTAATCGAAGCTGTGCTGCAGGATCAACGGGTTGAGGTACGGGCGTAAAACGAGGTAGATCGCCATCGCGGTCTCGTCCAGCGGCGTCTTGCGCTCGAAGTCCCCGCTTTGCCGCCCCTCCTGGAGGACGTCCTGGAGCAGCTTCTGGATGCGCTCTTCATAGGCGCGCGTCGCCTGCCATTGCTCGGTGGCGGCCGACGCTGCAATCTCGTAAAGCTTGCGGTCCTGGGAGAACAGGCGAAGGCTCGCCTCGACGATCGCCTTGAACATCCGCCGCAGTTTCTCTGGCGGCCGGTCGACCTCTTCGACGGCAGCTCTGACCTCGCTTTCGATCTCGCGCAGGCAGTTCGCGCAGATCATCTCGCCAATAGCCTGCTTGGACTCGAAGAACTTGTAGATATACGCCTTGGAAAAGCCGATGGACTTGGCGAGATCAGAGACGGTCGTTTTCTCGTAGCCATACCGGCTGAAGTGCTCGGTGGCCGCGGCAACGATCTGATCGCGCACGTCATGGTCAGCTGGGCCGCGGGCCGAAATGGGATAGGTGGCTGCATTTTTCATGGTTCCTAGCTTACCGCCGCCCCCAAAAACCGACAACAAGTGACTACATTGTATTATAGTCACCTTTACTCGTCCTCGTCGCCCGGAAGAAGCTCATGCTGCCCAAACGCACCCTTGCCATGCTTATCGTCGCCAGCCTTTCGGCAGGCTGCGCGGTAGGTCCCGATTACGTTCGGCCCGATGTACCGATGCCGGAGCGGTTCATGGGCCAGACAGCGGTCGATCAGCGACATGCAACGGCCACTGCGGACCTCGTCACCTGGTGGACGGCGTTTGGCGATCCGCAACTGACGCGATTCGTCACGCTTGCGCTGGAGCAGAACCTTGACCTCGCGCAAGCTTCTGCTCGTGTCACCCAGGCACGTGCAGCACTTGGGGCGGCGAATGCCGCGCTGCTGCCTTCCGGCAATGTCAGCGGCCAGGCAGCCAGGGTCTACCAGTCCGTTGAAACGCCCCTCGGGCGAGTTTTGAACTCGACGCCCGGTTTCGACCGCTACGGCAACGAGTACGAAGCCAATCTCAGCGCGAGCTGGGAACTGGATGTGTTCGGAGGCCTGCGTCGTGGACGGGAAGCGGCGCTCGCTGAGTACGAGGCTTCGGAAGCCGGCGCCGCGGCCACACGCCTGGCCGTGGCGGCACAGACCGCCGACATCTATATCAGCATCCGCGGATTGCAAGCCCGTCTGAACGTCGCGCGGCGACAGGTGCAGACGCAGCAGGATCTGCTCTCCACCATCAACCTTCTGTATGGCAAGGGGTTGGCAGCCGAGCTTCAGGTAAGACAGGCCGAGGGGGCGCTTGCCCAGGTCCAGGCCTCGGTCCCGGTCCTCGAGACGGGCCTCGACGCGGCCATGAACGCACTGGATGTGATGCTCGGCGCGCAGCCCGGCGTACATCGGGCCGAGTTGCTCGAAGCTGGCGACATCCCCGTCCCCCCGCAGATCGGAGCCACCGGATCGCCGCGCGAGTTGCTCAGGCGGCGGCCAGACCTGATCGTGGCCGAGCGACACCTCGCCGCATCGAATGCACGTATCGGAGTGGCCATCGCCGAGTACTACCCCAAGGTCTCCCTCAGTGGACTGATCGGCAGCGCGACATCCGTGGCCAGCGGCAATCTGTTCTCGAGCGGCGCCAGCCAGGCCGCCGGCGTGCTGGGTCTGCGCTGGCGTTTGTTCGACTTCGGCCGGATCAATGCGCAGATCAGCCAGGCTAAGGGTCAGGAGGCCGAGATGCTGGCTGCCTATCGGCTTGCCGCATTACATGCGACTGAGGACGTGGAGAACGCTCTTTCGGCACTGGTCAAGCGCGAGGAACAGGCTGCTGCGCTCACGCAGGGCGTGGACTCGCTCGGCCGCGCAAGAGCTGCCTCGTTTGCAGCCTATCAAAAAGGCGTGGTCAGTCTGATTGAAGTCCTGCAGGCCGACGACAGCCTGCTACGCACTTCCGATGCGCGAGTGCAGGCACAAACGGAGTCAGCGCGCGCAGCAGTCGCTGCTTTCAAGGCACTCGGGGGTGGTTGGCAACCCAGCGAATCCGAAGCGACGGTCGCCACCAGGTAGCTAGCGCACGCGCCGAAAGCACGCAAAGCGGCGCCGGAAATTTCGCAATCTTTGTTCTGCGATGGCCGTTGATGAGGACTCCGCTTCGCCCGCGCAGCGGAGCGGCTACCTGTCGAAAGGTCCCTGCAGTCACTTGCCATCAAGAATTGGAAGCGCAGCGTTTCGTCTACACCGCCTTATCGTATGTCACGCAAACGATTGACCCGGGAAGAAACCCGCAAGCAGACCCGCAAGCGCCTGCTCGATGCAGCGGCCTTGAGCATTGCCAGGAATGGGTTGGCCGCCACGAGCGTAGAGGATATCGCCGCCCGGGCCGGCTATACCCGTGGTGCGTTCTACTCGAACTTCGACAGCAAAAGCGACCTGTTCGTCGAACTGCTCCGTCTCGATCACCAGAACATCCAGGAAAACTTGCGGAAGCTGTTAGAGGCCGGTTCGTCCAGCCAGGACCTGCGAAAGCAGCTCACCTTGTTATACGCGCAGCGTTATCGCGACGACAACAACTACGTCATGTGGGCCGAGGCACGCCTGCATGCCATGCGTGACGCGAAGTTCCGACAACAGATAAACGTCCTTTGGCTAGAAAAGCGCGATATGATCGCCTCCTTCATCGAGCAGTTCTGCAAGCACGTCAACATGCAAGTGCCAGGCGCCTGTGCCGCCCAGGCACTTGCCACGATCGCATTGATGGACGACGTCCTCTATTTCACCGTTACCATGCCCAACGAGCTGTCGAAGACTTCAGCCGAAGCGGTTGTGAGCAACATCCTTACGAGAATGTTCACAAGTCCATCGTTCTGAGTGAACCTTGATTGGCGCAAGGTCCGTTCTAGCTGGATGATCAATCCGTACCCGACGACACGAAACAACAATCTACGCGTACGATGAACCAGACGTAATCGAGTTGGATTTCAGTAACCTCTCCCGCACGCTGGGTGCTAGCCAGGAAAGCATCCCGCGCAAACGTCCCTATTTTCGAGGGTGGCCGACAATCCGCGCACGCGTGTGCGCCGTTGACCGCGTCTTTCGGACAGGCATACGCGAACCGCCGAGGCACATGGACTGCTTGCGAAACATGCATCGAAGCGTAGAGGCCAAAGAGGACTATGACTGCAGCCAATGAGCGTCGGCTCGTGGAAATCATAAGCCGCGGCGGACATGACGACGATCGAACATCGGCCCGCCGCATGGAGTCGCGAGAACGACGTGCGACGCGACTGATGCGGGTTCCAGCGCTAATGGCTCATGGTCGAACGTATCAACCCGGTTGCGCGGTTTGCGCCGCGTAGAAGACCCACTTACTACGGAGAATGGTCGCACCTGGCAATCGGGGAGGCGTCCATATAAGTCAGAATGACCGACGTATCATGGCAGGTGACGCATCGGGAGTGGGTGATTCGTTCGTTACCCGAGAAGAGAGGCTTTCACTACCACGCTCGCGTGGAGGTTGAGCGCCGCCCTCAGGACTACGTGAACAATCGCCAGGTCTTTCGCTTCACCGACATCGGCTATTTCGACACCGAAGCACCCCGTCTATGGGTCGGTGTACTTTGCAGCCGATGCATTTGCCGGCACGGTTGCGCGGTTTTTGCGACCTCCACGGTAGACCACAGATGTTTCGGTGTTCGCGATGGTCAGGGAATGCGGCACTCTCCACCTGTGCGAAGACATACCGAGAGTCCAGCAAACGTCGCTGCGGCGAGACCATTCACGATCCACTTGCGGCAGCCGGTCTGGATGGGTGTCGGTCGGTCTCGGGCATACTCGTTGCGCCGCTAAGGGCTCCGAACAACCTTTTAGGAGCTCACAAATGTCACAGCGAAAGACGGTCGATGATCTGTTCGTGCACATGCTTTCCGATATCTATAGCGCGGAGAAGCAACTGACGCGAGCGCTGGCGAAACTGTCCCGCGCCGCTTCCGACCCGGCGCTGAGCGACGCATTCAAGACTCATCTTGAAGAAACGCAAGGACAGGTCGAACGGATCGACGAGGTGGTGGAAACCTGCGACATCCGCCTGAAGAGAATGAAGTGCATCGCGATGGAGGGATTGATAGAAGAAGGACAGGAACTGATCGACGAGATTGAAAAAGGTCCGGTCCTGGATGCGGGCCTCGTGGCTGCCGCGCAGAAGGTCGAACACTACGAGATCGCTACCTACGGTAGTCTGTGCGCCATTGGCAAACAACTGGGTTTCACCGAAGCCGTGAAACTGCTGAAAGAGACGCTGGACGAAGAAAAGGCGACGGACCTCAAGCTTACCGAGTTTGCGGAAAGGGCCGGTAACAAGGAGGCTATGCAACAGTAAACCATGAGGACACAGCGCAGGCGTACCGATCGAATGGTCTGCCTGTGCTCGCCATCTTGTGATTTACCTTCGAGTCATGCCAATCACATTCGTCCGTGGGTCGGATGCTCCCCTTCCCCGTGGCAAGCGAACAGGTCAAAGATGCTGATCCACATGACGATTCGCGTCGCGGACAGGTCAGGCCTTCTTCTATGCCTGGCGTTGCACGACAGCGATGCGCAATTTGCGGAATATGTGCTGGTGCGACGATTCGACATCGACGCGACAAGTGGAATCTGATAAGCGCAAGCTGCCGCTTTGCGTGTACCCCTCATGCGTCAAGATACTCACGGATTCGACGCGCGTGAAGAATCGCCCGCGGTTTTCAACAACGCACGGTTTTCGTAAAGCCACGCTGCTTCCCGATCGCGCACAGACCGCTACTGCTCTACCAATTGAGCTAACGGCCCGGCCAGCCAGAAAGTCACCCGCGGCCGGGCAATTCTGGCGTCGGTGCTAACCGATATCGATGGTTCGACTAGCGGACCGTGCCGGTTCCGTTTTCGGCACGGTCAATGTAAGAATGCCGTTGTCAAACTTTGCCAATGCGTGGTCCGGGTCGGCATTGTCCGGCATCGGAATTCTGCGCACGAAGCTTCCATAGGCTCGCTCCAACCGGTAGCATCCATCTTCCTCGCTGCGCACGTCCTGCTTCTTCTCGCCGCGCAGCACGATTGCCCCTTCCTCGACGCTCACGTTCAAGTCCTCGCGTCCCATCCCGGGCAGTTCTGCAGTAACGCGAAGCACCTGCCCCTCGTCGACGACGTCGATGCGCGGCTGGAAGCGCGACGAACTGAAGTCGCCAAACCATCGTTCAAACGCACCACCGCCTGCAAATGGATCACGAAAGAATTCCTCCACGGCCCGCCACGGTTCGCGAAGAGATAGTCGTGGAATATCGGGCCATGCGGCCCGCCACTCATCCGCGCGCCGACCGTCTGTGTCGTCCGCATCGGATTTGCGGGCGCCTCCGCGAAGGAACTTGAAGGGGTTCCATTTTTTCGGATCAGTGTTCATCGTGTGCTCCTTTCCTATCAGCGACGAAGCGGGATTCCGGTCTCCGCGCCGCGATCGCTTCGACTCGACAGCCGAAAGGCGGTGGCCGGAGGACAGCATCCAGCTTCTTGCTACTGCTGTCCCTCCCCCGGCCGACTTCAGTCGGTACGCACCTCGATCCGGTGCGGTCGCGCTTCGTCGCGGCGCGGTATCGTCAGCTTCAATACGCCGTCCTTCAGATTGGCTTCGATTTTCGACGCATCGAAGTCGGCGTTCATCGAGAA
>NZ_JBFPKO010000041.1:0-42347 GCF_040948765.1 Paraburkholderia sp. BR10923
CTGTTCGGCCCGAACGGCCAGCTCACCGAGTACGCGACGTTCGCCGCCAACGGCTTCAAGACACAGGACCGGTATTTCACGAACGCGACGGAGACCACGCGTTACGACTTCGTGGAGGGTGGCAACACCACCAAGTACGAGTTCCATGTGGACGGCACGCAGAATGTCTCCCTGTTCGGCCCGAACGGCCAGCTCACCGAGTACGCGACGTTCGCCGCCAACGGCTTCAAGACACAGGACCGGTATTTCACGAACGCGACGGAGACCACGCGTTACGACTTCGTCGAGGGTGGCAACACCACCAAGTATGAGTTCCATGTGGACGGCACGCAGAATGTCTCCCTGTTCGGCCCCAGTGGCCAGCTCACCGAGTACGCGACGTTCGCCGCCAACGGCTCCAAGACGCAGGACCGGTTTTTCACGAACGGCCATCTGACGCAGGAAAATGACTTCCTGAGTAACGGCAACATCATTGTCCATATGATCAACGGCGACAATTCGGAAACGGCGACGCTATATGGCGCGAACGGAATGCAACAGGAGCTCGCGAAGTACGATTACAGTGGCAGACTGTACCAGGACTTCCAGTGGGACTCGTCCGGTCACATCACGCAGCAGATCAACTTCAACGCTGATGGAAGCCGGACCGTGTTTCAGTTTCACGCCGACAATAGCTATGACGCATATCTGTTTAACTCGGCCTTGCAGGAAACAGAATTTGACTCGTTCAATGCACTTGGGAATCTGACGGGGTTCTACAAGTACAGCTATAACAATGACGGCAGCTACTGGTCAACTCAGTACGACGCGACCGGCCATGCGATCGGAAAGTCGGAATACTCGTCATCCGGGCAATGGCTTCAGAACGGCGGCATCTACATCCCTGGCAATGGTGGTTCATTTCCGATCGGGAATCTGATGTTCAGCGGCCAGATCTAAAGCGGCAGCAGTAGTCCGGTACCAGCCGTCGATGAAGGCCGAAGTATTACCGCGCACGAACAAAGCTGGGATGTGAATCTGAAAACTCGTCGTATGACACGATGGGTTTTCTCACACCCAAGCGCGAGTCGACTGTGATGGATACCTGGGAGAACGCGGCGCAGATTGAGATGCTCCCGCTCGCCACGTACTACTACGATCTGACCGGCAACCTCGTAGGCCTAAAGGATGCAAACGGGCATCTGAGCACGCAGCAGGGGAAATACGGTCTTGCGCAGCCCGCGGTGTCGAAGTCGTCGTATGCGACGGGTTATAGCAAAAGCTTCTCTTGCGACGCCGTGGGTATTTTGCGCACGTCGGTGGACGAGCTGTACCGGCGCGTCCATCACACATAAAACAACGAGAATCGCCTGATAGAGATCGTGCGGCCAGTGCTGACGGGCGGGGCCAACGCGGGCCAGCGCAGCATCGACCGCTACGAATAGGACAGTGCCGGTAACAGCATCCCGCATACCGATGCGCTGGGTAATCGCGAGCGCACGTACCAGGACATCGATGGCCGCATCGTCAAGAGGATCAGCGCGGCAGGTCGAACGGTGCAGTATGACTACCGCTGGGCGAGCATTTTAACGCCGCCCCGCCTCGGCTTTCACACCAACCATCAACGCAACCCCACTAACCACAAGCAAACCCGCAAGCAAATAGATGGCGACATCCATATTCCCCGTCATCGTACGTATCTGACCGATCACCCACGGACTGACGATCCCGCTCGTAATCCCAATACTGCTAATAAACGCAATCCCCGACGCAGCCGCTTTCCCGGACAGATAGCCCGTAGGCACCGCCCAAAAGATCGGCAGCGCCGCGAAAATCAACACGGCAGCCAGCGACAAGATACCCAGCATCGCAGCAAAGCTGCTCTGGTGCAGCGTAAGTGCCGCGAGCGCGAGACCCCCGCCCACCGTGCAGAAAGCAAAATGCTTACGTCGTTCCCCAGTTCGATCCGAACGACGCGCAATCAGAATCAAACCCACCGCGCCGATCGCATTCGGCACCACGGTGTAAAGACTCACCGCCACGACATCCTGAACGCCGAAATCACGAACCATCAACGGCATCCAGAAGTTGAGTGTCAGCGATGCACAGGTCAGCGAAAAATAGATGAACGCGAACAGATAGACGCGTGGATTGAGCAACGCCGCAGCGAAGCTGTGACCGTGATGCCCACTGTCTTTCGCCTGACCTTGCGCGCAAAGCGCGACGAGCCGGTCCTTTTCTGCCTGCGTGAGCCAGCTCGCGTCGTGAGGCTTGTCGACCAGATAGCGCCACGACAGCAATCCGAGAATTACAGCCGGTGCGCCTTCGATCGCAAACATCCACTGCCATCCGAACAGCTTCAGCACGCCGCCCATGTCGCGCATGATCCAGCCGGAGAAAAGTCCGCCGAGCACGCCCGCGACCGCCACGCCCGCGAAAAACACCGAGATCACGGCGGCGCGCCGGCTGGCCGGAAACCAGTACGTCAGATACAGCACGATGCCCGGGAAAAAGCCCGCCTCGAACACGCCCAGCATGAAGCGCAGAACGTAAAAGTGCGCGGGCTTCGACACGAACATCATGCACATCGACGCGATGCCCCACAGCAGCATGATCCGCATGAAGGTTTTACGCGCACCGTATTTGGCCAACAGGATGTTGCTCGGCACCTCGCACAGAACATAGCCGACATAGAACACGGCTGCGCCGAGTCCATACATCGCGTCGCTGAAGCCGAGATCATGCTTCATCTGCAATTGCGCGAAGCCGATGTTGATCCGGTCCAGAAACGACACGACGTAGCAAAGAAACAGAAACGGCACGATGCGCCACGCGACCTTTCTGAACATCGAATCGTCGCTAGCGACGGACGCGGCGTGGCCAATGGCGTTGCCATCGAGGGAATGCTGCATGTCTCGCTCCAGGTGCGGAGCGCGCCTGTACGAAGACGAGCGCGCCCGAGGCGTCTAGCGCGCCTTCATGGTTTGAACGGGGAAAAGGAAAGACCGGACGGTCTTTCCCGGAGTGCGTGGGGCGATCAGCTCTGCAGCGCGTCCCACATTTCCTTGTCGCGCTGCGCGGTCCAGATGCGCGGATGGCTGATGCCGCTCGCTTCGTCGTAGGCTCGCGACACGTCGAACGGCAGGCAATGCTCATAGATGAAGACGTTGCCGAACTTCGGGTCCATCGCCTTGCGCGTTAGCGCCATCGCACCCTTCAGATCGAGCTTGTCCCTGAACGCGTCACGGCCCGCCTGCAATAGCGTGGTCACGAAGTCTTTCGTGTAGTCGAGGCCCTTGTTCACTTCCGCCGGCGACAGCAGCGCGGGGCCGCGGCCCGGCACCAGCTTCTCGGCATTCAGCGCGCGCAATGCTTCGAGCGTTGCCGGCCATTGTTCGAGTTGCGCGTCGCCGCAGTAACAGGCCGCGTCGTACTCGACCAGGTCGCCGGAGAACAACACCTTCTGTGATGGCAGCCAGACGATAGTGTCGCCCTTCGTGTGGCCCGAGCCGAGATGCGCGATGCGCACTTCGAGCTTGCCGAGAAAGAGCGTCATTTCCTTTTCGAACACCAGCGTCGGCCACGTCAGGCCGGGCACCGTTTCGACGCCTGCAAAAAGGCGCGGGAAGCGTTCGATCTCCGACTTCATATCGGCTTCGCCGCGCTCGACGATCATTTCGTAAGTGCCGCGGCTGGCGATCACCTGCTGCGCGCCTTCCTTGAAGTACGCCGACGCCCCCAGCACGCGCACTGCATGATAGTGCGACAGCACGACGTATTTGATCGGCTTGTCGGTGACGCTGCGGATCTTCGCGATCAGGTCTTGCGCCATGGCCGGCGTGGCGGTGGTGTCGACGATCAGCACGCCGTCGTCGCCGACGATCACGCCCGAGTTAGGGTCGCCCTCGGCCGTGTACGCATACGCGTTTTCCGACAATTGGGTCCACGTGATCTTCTTTTCTTCCAGGTCGGCCTGGGATGCGAAAGCCTTCGCCATGTCTGTCTCCGTCTCGCGATTCGTTTGGGGGATGACTAATAGTCGTCGTCGCACGGACATTTGTCAATGACAAAATACCTTGTCATTCACTAAGCCAGGGTAAACTCCGTTGGTTGGTCGGCACGGTCCGATCGGATACCATCTAGGCCTTCCACGGGCGACACCGAACGGGCCGAATCTCCTTCGAGGCAAGGTCGGACAACACGATGGCTGATACGACAAGCGAAAAGAAACAGCGGGGCATTCAAAGCGTCGAGGTCGGCGGACGGCTGCTGCAGGCGCTGGCGCGACAGCGCGAGCCGCTCGGGCTGACCGAACTGGCCGGCGAGGCGCAGTTGTCGTCGGCGCAGGCGCATACGTATCTGGTGAGCCTGACGCGGCTCGGCCTCGTCAAGCGCGACGCGCTAACCGGAAACTACGAGCCGGGGCCGCTATCGTTGCGGCTTGGCCTGATGCATATCGAACAGCAGCCCGTCTATCGCATCGCGGCGCCCCACGCGGCTGCGCTCGCGGAGCGGATCGGTCTTTGCGTCGCGATCTGCGTGGCGGGCGTGCAGGGACCGACCATCGTCCGGTACGAGCGCAGCGGTGCGCCACTGCATGTCAATCTGCACATCGGCACGGTGATGTCGCTCGAAGCGACATCGACGGGCCGCGTCTTCTGCGCGTTTTGCCCACCCGAGCAGGTCGCGGAAATGGCGCGAAGCCAGGCGCAGTCGGCGGAGCCGACGCCGGCGCGCGGCCGCGCTGCCAAAGGGTCGGCTAGCGCCGAATGGCGAAAGCGCTTCGATGAGATCCGCGCGCGCGGCATCGAGCGCGGTATCGATGCGCCGAGTCCTGGCATCAGCAGTCTGAGCGTGCCGGTGTTCGATGGCGACCAACGGATGCAGCTCGCGTTGACGGCGATCGGCTCGTCGGGCTCGATCGACGTCGCGTGGGATGGCGCGGTCGCACGTCAGTTGCTCGAAACTTCCCGACGCATCACCGCAGCGCTGGTTATACCCACCTGAGAATCATGCAGATCGAAACCCCGGACGCGTCCGACGCGAACACGCCCCCACTCAGCGATACGAAAGCTCAGCGCGGCATCAGCGCGCTCGACAACACCGGTGATCTCCTGCTGGCACTCGTTGCCGCCGGCCGCCCGCTGTCGCTGCGCGATCTGGCCGCCGCCGCCGATATGGCCGCCGCCAAGGCGTTTCCGCATCTGGTGAGTCTGCTCAAGGTGGGCTTGCTGAGCCGCGACGACGCGGGTCTTTTCAGCGCGGGACCGCTCGGCATGGAGCTCGGCCTGATCGCGTTGCAGCGCATGTCGCCGATTCGCGATGCCGAACCGGAGATCGTCACGCTCGCGGCGGAGTCCGGCATGAGCGTCGCAGTGGCGATTCTTGGACCTTTGGGGCCTACCGTTATCCGCTTCGAGGAATCGGCGCGACCGCAACACGTGAGCCTGCGCGTGGGCACCGTGATGTCGCTCGTCAACACGGCGATAGGGCGCGTGTTCGCCGCGCATCTCGCGGACGACGTATTGGCCGGGCTGTTGTCGCAGGAATCGATCAGACTTGCTGGCGCGCCGGCCGCGGAGGTGTTCGTGTCGTCGAAAAAGGGCGCGCCGTCATTGGTCCCGACCTATCTGGCACGGCGCGCGAAAGTGCGCAACGACGGTATCGATGACGCACTCGATGCGCCGGTGCCGGGCATCGGCGCGTTGGCCGCGCCCGTGTTCGATCACACAGGCAGCGTCAGTCTGGTGGTCGCGGTGATCGGTCCGTCGGGCGGCGCTGATTTCAGCCTGGGCGGCGCGACCGCGCAGAGGCTGCTCGCCACGACACGACGGCTGTCGTGGCGATTCGGCTGGATTGGGCGCTGAACCTGGTTCAATCCGCGCGCGCCAGCGCAAGCGCTTCGAGCAGCACGTCGGCATCGCCGATGTGGTTGGCGAGCAGCAGCACGAGCTTCGCGTTCATGAAGTGGCTTTGCTCGTCGGTCAGTCCGTTGTGCGCGTCGATGAGTTTTTCATAGAACGCATCGGGATCGGCCATGTTCGTTTCGATGTTCAGCTTGGTCATGATGGTTATCCGTTGCAGGTTGCGCGATCCACTGCCTTGGTGACCGATGCGGTGTCGAGAGCGCGCCAGCGCGCGCAGACGTGCTGGTCCGGACGCAGCAGATAAAACGTGCCGGGCCGCGCATCGAAGCGATGCGTGAGAATGCCTTCTACGTCTTCGATCACCGTGACGTGAGACATGTCCGGCAAAGCGGTCACGGGCGCGCCGCGCGGCACGACGATCAACGAGTGGACCGGCACCGCGAGACCGGCGAGCGCGCGAAGCTGTTCGGCGCATTTCGTCAGGTCGTCTCCCTGGCCGCAGAAGTGCACACCCGTGAAGCCGCCATGTCCGGTCTGATTCAGGAACCAGGCGTTTTCGCCAGCCACCTTGACGGGCGCGTCGGTGCTTGCCGCACCGGGCACCATCCCACCGGTGAACACGTCGGCGTCGGGTGTGTTCAGCGGCGAGTCGCGCAGAATCGCCGGCACCGACAGACGGCCGCTGTTGACGATGCGCCGCGCGAACGGACACTCTTTCGCAAGCTTGAGCGTCGCATCGCGGAACATACGCGACACCGCGCTTTTCGGCGTGATGAAGTCGGTGGCGCGCGATGAGTTCAGGATGTTTTCGTCCGCCGCGTATTCGCGCTCCGATGCATAAGTATCGAGCAGCGCCGGCGGCGCGTCGCCGTTGACGACGAGCCGCAGCTTCCAGGCGAGATTGTCGGCATCCTGCACGCCGCTATTCGCGCCGCGCGCGCCGAACGGCGAGACACCGTGCGCCGAATCGCCCGCGAACAGCACGCGGCCATGGCGGAAGCTGTCCATCCGCAAACACGAAAACGTGTAGACGCTGACCCATTCGAGCTCGAACTCGGCATCGTCGCCGAGCAGCGCTTTGACGCGCGGAATCACTTTTTCAGGCTGTTTCTCCGCGACCGGATCGGCGTCCCAGCCGAGCTGGAAATCGATGCGCCAGACGTGGTCGGGTTGCCTGTGCAGCAGTACCGATTGATTGCGATGGAAGGGCGGATCGAACCAGAACCAGCGTTCGGTCGGAAACGGCGCCTTCATTTTCACATCCGCGATCAGGAAGCGGTCTTTGAAGGTTCGACCGTGGCTGTCGAGACCGAGCGCCTTGCGCACCGCGCTGCGCGCGCCGTCGGCGGCGACCACGTATTGAGCGCGCATCGGATAAATGCCGTCGGGCGTTTCGACCTGCAACTCGACATGGTCGTCTTGCTGCGTCACTCCGATCACATTGCTTTTCCAGCGCATTTGCAGATTCGCGGTCTGCTTCGCCTGGTCTGCCAGATAGCCTTCGACGTAGTACTGCTGCAGGTTGATGAACGCAGGTCGCGCGTGGCCTGTTTCGGGCAGCAGGTTGAAGGTATAAATCAGCTCGTCCTGCAGGAACACCTTGCCGACGTTCCAGCTCACGCCTTTGTCGACCATCTGCTTGCCACAGCCGAGGCGGTCGAAAATTTCCAGCGTGCGCTTCGCAAAACAGATTGCGCGCGAACCGCTCGACAGCGTGTCGTCGTTGTCGAGCAGCACGGTGCGAACGCCCTGCTGGGCCAGATCGATGGCCGCGGACAACCCGACCGGGCCAGCGCCGATCACGACGACCGGATAGGTGAGCGGGGCACCGGCATCGTGGTCGGCGGCTCGCTCGTAGTCGAAGCGCATCGTTTGGTAGTCGATCTGCATGGCGTCTCCGGTTCTGCGGATATCTTCGATTAATCTATAGCAAGCACTATTGCTCCTTGCTAATGCTGCTCATTTTATAAAGCTTTTCGAGCGATCGAATCTGTATTTACCCTGGTGCGGTTTGCTCCCGCATGTGCTGACCTTGCAACGAAATCGCTGACTCGCAGGTCGTGGAGGCGATTCAGCGAGTGAGTGTTCTCATCGCGGAAATCAGCAACGCTGGTGCGCAGCAGAGCGTCGGCGTCGGGCAAGTCGGTGAAGCGGTCAATCAGATAGACGAAACAACGCAGCAAAACGTAGCGCGCGTCGACGAAAGGGCTTCGGCGGCGGAGAGCTCGAGGCAACAGGCTGCAAACCTCGTTGACTGCGTCGCACAGTTCAGGTTTTGAGTGAGATGGCCGGCCGGCTTGCTACGGTGAAGTTGCTAAAAACTGCCATATAAAAAATTGCGGAGCCGCTCGCACATGCGAGGGCTCCGCTGTTAGGAAGGGCCGGGTGCCGACTGATCATCTTCGATTTGATTCTTCTCCGCTGAGGACCGGCCCCCGCTCTTCCTGAACAAACCCCGTAGCGTTTATGACTCATTGGGTGGTATGCGCCGCGCCGGCCTGAGTCGTGCCAGGTTGTGCCGATTCAGCCAAGGCCGCGCGTGCGCGGTCGCGGGATTCGCTCGCCGCCTGGTTGCGTTCTTGCCGGGCATCGCGAGCTTCGGCCCTGAATGCCTTTCTGGCTTCCGCGGTCCGGGCGCGTTGTTCGCGGTTGGCCTCGCGAATCTCGTTTCGCTTCTGAACGATAGGGTCATTGTGGGTAGTCGCCGGCACGGTAGCAACCTCTGCGACCGGGGGCGCCGTCGTGGTTGGCTGCTGCGCGATAGCTGCGCCCGAAGTCATCAGGCCGAGCACGACGAGCGTTGTGGCGATTCGGTTGGTAAGGCGGCTCATGATTTACTCTCCGTTCAATTGAGGTCTACTGAATAATGACGACTGTCTTCTAAGTGAGGTGAGGTTGTCAGCCGACTGCGGTTGCCTCCGGTACAGCGAGGCGCTGATGGACTCTTTCGGATTCGTCTCAGCACAGGACCCATTCTAACGAACGTCACATTCATTTCAAATGGCTTTCATTGAGATTTGCCAGGGTAAACCCTCTATTGGCAGGGCTGAATTTAGTGCCCGACCTTGCGGGGTCGCCGCTGATCGTCCGTGCGGCGGGTCTCCTCGTGTTGATTTACGCAGTTGTGCCGACGATCATTCGACGGTGTGTGAATCGACAACCGGACCGCCACGACTGAGCGAAACCAGCGGAGACGGGTTTATGCGAGCGATCCAGATTCATGAATACGGCGGTCCCGAGGTGCTGCGCCGTGTCGAACTCGACATACCGAAGCCGGGTTCCGGCGAGGTGCTGATATCGTGGGGCGCATACGCCGACTTTGCGATCGGGCCCGCCGCGCGGCTCGCGCGCCTGCCGGACGATATCGCTACGACATTGCGGCTGCGTCGATCTTTCAGGGTTCGACGGCGCACTATCTGATCGAAGACGTGGCGAAGCTCGAAGCGGGCATGACCTGTCTCGTGCATGCGGCCTCAGGAGGCATCGGACAGTTGCTCGTGCAGCTTGCGAGACGTCGCGGCGCGGAAGTGTTCGCGACGACGAGTACGCCGCAAAAGGCTGCTATCGCGCGAGCGCGCGGCGCGGATCATGTGATGCTCTATAAAAACGGCGCCTTCGCTGATCGGATTCGCGAGTTGACCCACGGGAGGGGCGTCGATGTGGTGTTCGATGCGGTCGGTAAGGCTACCTTGCGCGATAGCTTTCGCGCCGCACGCGTGCGCGGCCTGATCATCAACTATGGTTCGGTCACGGGACCGATGCGCGACCTCGATCCCTGCGAACTTGGTGAGGCGGGCTCGCTGTTTCTCACGCGTCCGCGGCTGGCCGATCATCTCGCCGATGCCGCCACGGTGCAGCGGCGAGCGGACGATGTGTTCGCCGCCATCCGGCAAGGCGCGCTCAATGTCGAGAGCGCTGACGGGCACTGAAGCGTCGGGTTGAGCTCGGCAAGTGGTATTCGTGATACGTTAGCTGACACAGACAGCGACGGAGACCGCAGATGCTGATTCATCTCACGAACTGTGCCCCGCGATCGACCGCCCGGTTTGTGATTGCCTTGACGATCTGCGCCAGCGCTTGCGCGATGAGTGCGGGCAACCTTGGCCTCGCGCAGGCGCAAGCACAGCGGCCATCGTCGTTCGAAAGCTTCGCCGTGCCGGCCGGCAGCGCACCGCATGACGTCGCACCGGCGCATGACGGCACCGTGTGGTACACCGCGCAGGCGCGGGGAGCGCTCGGGCGGCTGGACCCGCGCAGCGGCAAAATCGACACGATCGCGCTCGGCACCGGATCGGCGCCACATGGCGTGATCGTCGGTCCCGATGGTGCGGCGTGGGTCACTGACGGCGGCCAGAATGCAATCGTGCGCATCGATCCGAAGACGCTCGCCGTCACCCGTTTTCCGCTGCCCAAGGACCGGTCAGACGCCAATCTGAATACCGCCGTGTTCGATAATCAGGGGCATCTGTGGTTTACCGGGCAAAGTGGTGTCTACGGCGAGCTCGATCCGCAAAGCGGACGCATGCGCGTCTTCGATGCTCCACGCGGCGCGGGGCCCTACGGTATCTGCGTGACGCGCACTGGGGATCTGTATTTCGCTTCGCTGGCGGGAAGCTACCTCGGTCGCATCGACCGGACGACGGGCGCGGCACAGATCATCGAGCCGCCAACGGCGAATCAGGGCGCGCGCCGCGTCTGGGCCGATTCCAGCGGGCGCGTCTGGATCAGTGAGTGGAACGCCGGCAAAGTCGGCGTATTCGATCCCGCGACGCATCAATGGCGCGAATGGCGGCTGCCCGGCAACGGTCCGCATGCGTACGCAATATTCGTCGACGACCAGGACATCGTCTGGCTCAGTGAATGGAGCGCTAATGCGCTAGTGCGCTTCGATCCGCGTACCGAGCGGTTCGACGTCTTGCCACTGCCGCGTGACCACGCGAACGTGCGTCAAATGATGGGCCGTCCAGGCGAAGTCTGGCTGTCCGAATCCGCGACCGATCATCTGCTGCTTTACCGGTCCCGTGCAGCCGGTGCGGGCCGGCAGTGACGCCACACTTCCCCGAGAACGGAATTGCGCAGTCCGCCGCGCCCCACGTGCGCGGGCCCGCTATCAAAATGGCTAGAGCAGTTGGAGGGTTCGCGGATCGGCCTCGCCGCCGAAATATTTGCGCAAAGCTTCGACAAATACATCGTTGTCGTTCGTGGCGCGCGCGAACAGGGTCACCGACGAGCGAAACTTGAGGTGATCCGGATAGCCGAAAATTTCTTCGATGGAGCGGTCGCTGACGAGGTTGACCAGTTGCGTGGTTTCGCGCAGCCGTGCGCCAAGTATCGGGTGGCGTAGGTACGCTTGCGCTTCGGCCAGCGACGAAAGCGCGAATCGCTGAGCCATTGCGCTGGTGCCGAGCCCCTCGATTTGAGGAAACACGAACCACATCCAGTGGCTTCGCTTACGTCCATGCTTCAGTTCATCGCATACCTGGGCGTAGACCGGGTCCTGTGCATCGAGGAAGCGTTGAAGGTCGTAGGGATCGTCCATTTCGTACTCCGCTGCAAACGTGGAAACCTATCGTTGAATCACGATTCTCGCGCGCATGATCGTACAGGTCTACGATCGATCTTCGCCCCGTACCGGCAATGGAAGAGATTTGAGTAGTCTCACGAGCCTTGCTCGCTGCAACGGAGTCAGCCCTCGCGTAGCGCTCAGTTGCTGAACCCGCGCGCGCCAGTAGACGCCGGTGAACAGGGATTCCGCGGCACCCGCCGACAGGACCCGTTCGAGATGGGAAATCGCATCCTCGGCAGTCTGGGGCGTATAGGGGCTCGCTCTGTCTCCAGACGGTTTTCTGCTTGTAGTTTTCATCCACTTCTCTCAATGTGGTGACCGACTGAATCCGGTCTGTACGTCAGGCGTCAGGTGAGCCTGCTTCTTTCAGGCAATACATATGCGCTGGTGGATATCCATGTACGGCGTGCAATCACTTTCGTGCGCGCGTTTGATGCCACGAGTCGTGACGATTCAGTTCCCGCAGCATTCGTGCCCGCATTCGCTCGCGGCGATAGTGGCTAACGACCATGAACATTGCGATACCAAGGGCAGTGCCTCCGATCACCAGGCCCATCCAGGTTTCACTCATCACACGTTCCTCTCTGGGAAGCATAGGTGTGTTGCGTAAGCGGTTCGGGCCGGTTCGTGCGGTGTCTCTGCACGAACCGGCTGGCGCGGGCGTCGCGCGACTGTTACTGCATGTGCTGGCCGCCGTTGATCGCAACATTGGCGCCGGTCACGAAGCTGGCGTCGTCGGAGCAGAGGTAAAGCACGAGCGCCGCCACTTCCTCGGGCTTGCCCAGACGCCCCACAGGAACGTGCGGCAGGATCTTCGTATCGAGGATCTCTTGAGGGATCGCCGTGACCATCTTGGTGGCCAGGTATCCCGGCGAAACCGTGTTGACGGTAACGCCCTTACGCGCTACTTCCAGCGCCAGCGATTTCGTGAAGCCGTGCATGCCGGCCTTGGCAGCTGCGTAGTTGGTTTGGCCGATCGAGCCTTTCGAGCCGTTGACGGACGAAACGTTGACGATGCGTCCCCAACCCCGCGCGACCATCTCCTCGCACAGCGGCTTCGTCATGTTGAACACCGAGTCCAGGTTGGTGCGGATGACCGCGTCCCAGTTGACCTTGTTCATCTTCCGGAGCGTCATGTCCTCGGTGATTCCGGCGTTGTTCACCAGAATGTCGACCGGGCCGACTTCAAACTGAATTTTGGCTGCGCAGTGCTGGCATGAATCGTAGTCGGCCACATCGACCGGATACGCGCGAAAGTTCCTGCCTTGAGCTTCCATGTTCGCGAGCCATGCCGCTGCGCCGGTGTTGTTCGGCGAGTACGTGACTACCACCGCATAACCTGCATCGTGCAGTTTCGTACTGATCGCTTCTCCCAGACCGCCCATACCGCCAGTCACTACAGCAATTCGTTTCGTCATTCTTTCCATCCGTGATCGTCATATCTGCGAGGATCGTGAATAACCCAATGGCCGTCTCGCACAACCCGCCATTGCTTTGGCACAACGTATTGCCGCGACCTGAATTGCGTCAGGTCGTGCGGCGAAAATGAATCGGTCCTCTGTCTCTGTCGCGGACAAATGGCACGGCCTGCCTTGCGGGGTTCCGCACGCATTCGTCTGCTGACCAGGTGGGGCGAGCACTCCGCTTCTGATGACTTCATTGGCAGGACTAATTAATCAGACGAAACCCCGAAGGGGATTCGACAAAGACCTGATTGCACAAGAAGACGCGCCTCGCGTACGCTTACCTTGCCCCGAATGTTACCGGTAACAACTGAAGGTACAGAGAAGCCGTCTGTTGTCCTTCGATTGCGATAGGCGCACCGTGTCGGCTAGGTCTCGCAACGGCCGTAAGTTCGACCGACGAGGCGATGGTAGTAGAAAAACTACATCTTTGCAATGAAAGAAATGTAGTTTTTGTACATCGTTGGCCTGCCGACTATCGCCCTCGCATTCTTGAAGTCAGTGCGAACGATCGTTCGCGCGTCCGGTCGTCCGACCACAAAAGCGGATGGGTCATATCGACGGCGCGGGCCCGCACTCGGTCACCGAAGCGTCGGCGCCGATGCTTGCCGCCCGGGAAGGAGACTCTGTTTCGACGGGTTCGATGGCAACGCCGCGAGCGAGCGGGCGTCGGGGCGAAATGAAGGCGTTCGAAGCGGCTACGACGGATCTCGCTTGCTAGCCGCTTCGAGGAGGACGCGTTCTTCAATCCGGCTTGCCATCGACACGAGCGAGGACAAGCCACGCTCCGTATCGGACGCAATAGAGAACCAGCGCGGCCGCCCCGCATAGACCGGATGCGTATATCCAGGCCATCGTGAACTGCGGCGCGAGCCAGGGGCCGAGCACCCGAACCAAGGTCGCCAGAATGAACAGACCGTAGCAGGCGACCTCGACCTTACCGGCCACGAGTTCGCGTCCGGTGTGTCCGCGTGCGGTCCGCGTGATCATCGCGATGATCGCGGTTCCAATGACTCCCACCGTGAAGGTATGAATCGCGAGCGCCAACAGAGCGATGCGGGGTGGTGTGTCGACTTGACCTGATGCGATCCTGACGGTCCTGCCTTTTCGCCACATGCGACGAATGTTCGCGCCAGCGGAGCCATCTGGCCGCCCGATGACGCTCTCCAGACGAAGCCTCACAAACAGCATCGTCAGGTGCGGTGGAACCCATCGGCCTGGTTGTCATGTAAAAGTGCCAATTTCCGATCGAACGTTGATTCGCCCCGTCATTAGCGATACCTTTACATCTATCCTGGTCGTCGGGCGCTGGTCAACGAAGGGAGAACCGTTTCGTGAAGAGAGCGTCAGCTTTCTCCTGCATCGTCGCGTTGAGCGTGATCTTCGGCGGATGCGGCAAGCAGGGACCGCAAAACGCCACTGAGGCATCGGGCGCATCTGCGAGCTCGGCGCCGGTTCAACCTGCACAAAGCGCGAGCGAAGCGGCCGCCGCCTCGGGCGCGCAAGGCACGGTGGCGCTGGTCACTGTCACCAAGGCGCAGTTGCCGGCGGAGGCTGCCGAAACACTGCGCCTGATCAAAGCAGGCGGCCCCTTCCCGTTTAGCGACGACGGCGTCCTGTTTCGTAACACCGCGGGCTTGCTGCCGAAACATCCGCGCGGCTACTACCACACCTATACGGTTCGCACACCTGGCGCGACGGATCGCGGGCAACGCCGGATAGTCTGTGGCGGGCCGCGCAAGCAGATCGGCGAGTGCTATTACACCGACGATTACTACGCCAGCTTTAAGCGCATTGCAGAATAAAGACGGAATCAACTGCTTGGCGCTGACCGAAGTTGTCCCACGGGTCTGCGTTGACAACGATCCTTATCTCCCAGCAGACGATCTCAAGCGGTTTTCAGACGGCGCGACCCGTCAATCAGAAAAGCTGAAGGCAGCCATCAGAACTATGAGATTTTCCTGCCATCGGGCATCTGCGATAGTGGTTCTCAACCGTTGCGTTGGATCACCGTACCGGGCGTCGTCGACCAGGGAGAATCTTCATGCATCGTTTTGTGATCGTGGGAGGAGGGGCGGGCGGCATTGAACTCGCAACGAGGCTAGGCGATCGTTATGGCGGTCGACGAAGAGGCGGGGCGCAACGTGCGTCCATTACGTTGATCGACCGCAACCCGACGCATATCTGGAAGCCCCTATTGCACGAGGTCGCAGCGGGAAGTCTCGATCCATTCGCACAGGAACTGGCGTATGCCGCGCAAGCACAGTGGCACGGCTTCCAGTTCATCCAGGGCGAACTCGTCGGACTGGATCGTGGCTCCAGACACGTCCTGCTTTCGCCACTGCTCGACGACGACGGAACCGAACTGATTCCGCCGCGCCGAATCGAGTACGACTCGTTGATTCTGGCCATCGGTAGTACAACGCACTACTTCGGCGTGCCGGGCGCGGCGGAGAACTCGCTCGCGCTTGACAACGTCGCTCAAGCGGAACGCTTCAGAAAGCGCCTGATTGCAGCTTGCATTCGCGCGGAACAAACACAAAACGCAGGTGAGCGGGATGCTGGCGAAGTGCCTGGCGAACGCGCGCCTCGTGTTCAGGTCGTGATCGTTGGTGGTGGCGCTACGGGCGTGGAATTGTCCGCGGAATTGCGCAATACCGCGAAGGTACTGTCATCGTACGGCTTGCATCGGCTCGACCCCACACACGACGTCGGGATCGTGCTGATTGAAGCAGGGCCGCGGATTCTGCCAGCGTTGAAAGAGCGCGTGTCCACCGCGGCTGCAAGATTGCTGGGCAAACTCAATGTCAAGTTGATGGTCGACGAGCGGGTCGCAGAGGTCACGCCCGGATTTATCCGCACGAAGAACGGCAAGACGATACGTGCGGATCTCACTGTGTGGGCCGCCGGTATCAAGGCGCCCACGGTGCTTTCAACTCTCGATGGTCTGACAGTCAATCATCTGGGGCAACTCAGTGTGCGTCGCACGCTTCAAACCGAGCTGGACGACCATATCTTTGCATTCGGCGATTGCGCGGCGTGTCCATGGTTGGGCTTCGAGCGCAATGTGCCACCGCGCGCCCAGGCGGCTCATCAGCAGGCATCGTTTTTAGTCAAGGCACTCGGGCGACGCATCGAGGGACAAAAGCTTCCGGAGTTTGCCTATCGCGATCTCGGCTCGCTAGTGTCGCTCGGGCATGCAAATGCGGTGGGGAGTCTGATGGGAGGCCTTATCGGCGGCAGCATGCTCGTGGACGGACTGCTTGCCCGCTTCATGTACCTGTCGCTGTATCGGATGCACGTTGCAGCGCTGCATGGCTATGCACGCATGATCGTCAATACCCTCGCGCATCGGCTCCGTCGAAGCACGGCGCCGCACGTCAAACTGCACTGAGCAACAGTTCGTTGTGAATGGCCGAAGGGTCTGGCCGTGACAAATAAATCAACCGATTCCAAACACCAGCAAGACGGAGAGAAACCATGAACAGCTTCGACCAATCGCCTTTCAGCGTCGACTCGAGCAGTGGCGCCACGCGCGCTCGAAACGGCAAGGATGGCTCTGAAAACCGATCGCGCTCCGTGTACCGATCGTTTCTTGCATCGACGGTATCGACGATCGCCTCGAATGTGCCTGAGAGGCCAGACGTGTCGTCTGCCGCTGTTCTTGGCTACAACTGATACGCTTCGGGTCACGAAACGGGCAACTCACCGATTGAGCCGGAGCTCACGGCTATTCTGGTCCGGAATTGGCCTTATGAACAATCTGCGCATTATCACTCCCCGATCTTGCAACTATGATCTGGCTTTCATCCATCACCAGACAGAAGATCTCCATGCCTCTCTCTCGCAGGCAAAATCGCCGTCAATAGTCGAGGTCATTGAGATTCGCGGAGTCAGCCTGGTTTGCGGTGGCGTTGAGTCAAGGAGTCGATATGAATCAGCCAACGCTATTCACGCCGATACAAGTCGGCAACCTGAAATTGGCCAACCGGATCGTGATCGCCCCGATGGCCCAGTACTCCGCCGAACACGGCCAGATGAACGATTGGCACCTGATTCACCTCGGCCACCTGGCGCTTTCAGGTGCGGCGGCACTCACGATCGAGGGGACGGCGGTCACCCCCGACGGACGCACCAGCTATGGTGACGTCGGGCTCTATTCGGACGAGTGCGAAGCCGCCATGGCACGAGTGCTGGGCGGCATTCGGCGGTGGTCTGACACGCCGATTGGAATCCAGCTCAATCATGCTGGCCGAAAGGGGTCTCGACAGAAACTATGGGACGGCGGCGCACAGATTCCCTATGATGACGCGAATGGTTGGCACACCTACGGCCCGTCTCCGGTCGCTTTTGCCGCCGGAGAGACACCACCCACCGCCTTGGACCGCGATGGCCTGGCCGCCATTCGCGACGCGTTCTCGGCCGCAGCGCAGCGCGCCTCCCGGCTCGGGTTGAATTTCATTCAGATTCTTGGTGGGCACGGCTATCTGCTCCATCAATTCCTGTCGCCTCTGTCAAATCACAGGGACGACGAATACGGCGGTTCGTTGGAAAACCGGATGCGCTTTCCACTTGAAGTTTTCGAAGCCGTGCGAGAAGCGTTTTCGCATGATCGCCCCGTGACGATGCGAGTATCCGCTACCGACTGGGTGGACGGCGGGTGGTCCGTGCAGGACGCGATCGCTTTTGTCCACGCGCTGGAGGCTAGAGGCTGCGCCGCAATCAATGTCTCAAGTGGCGGTTCGAACCCAGCCGCGCAAATTCCGATCGGGCCTGGCTATCAGGTTCCCTTCGCGCGGGCAGTGAAGCAGGCGACGACGCTCCCTGTCATCGCCGTCGGCATGATCACCGAGTTCGAACAAGCCGAATCCATTCTCAGCACCGGAGACGCCGATCTGATCGCGCTTGCTCGGGCCGTGCTCTTTGACCCTCGGTGGCCCTGGCACGCTGCCGGTCACTTTGGGACTCAAGTCAAGGCGCCGAACCAGTATCTTCGCTCTCAGCCTGGTCGGCTGCGAAAGGTGTTCGTTTGAATCGGCTTCGTCGATAACGGGGCGGCGACCAGGGCGGCGACCAAACTTCCGACACATCGACGAACGCCGCTTCAGGCTTATCGCCAGGTCGGAATGACGGATGCGGCGAGCAGCACGCCCATCGCGAGATTGAGAAGGCGCCAGTGGCGTGGCGTCCGAAAGAGCCGCGCGAGTAGCACGCCGAGCGCGCACCATAGCGCGAGCGACGCGCAGGCAGCCACCCCGAACGCTCCCCCGAGCAGCATCGCGAGGCGGTTCGGGTTGTTTGCGAGTAGCGCGAAAGACGCCGCCGCGCCGACTGTCATCGCCCACCCTTTCGGATTGAGCCAGAGCAGCAGGAAACCGTTCACGAGCGTAACCGGACGCGCGGGGCCGTTGCCCGCGTTTGGCGGCCCGCTGCGCGCGATGCGCCAGGCGAGCCATAGCAGATAGGCGGAGCCGAGCGCTTTCACCGCCGTTTGCAGCGACGGCAGCGCGAGAAGCAGACCGCCCAACCCGAGCGCGGCGAGCGCAGCGAGCAACGCAAGGCCCAGAGCGATGCCGAGCATCAGCGGTATCGAGCGTACGAAACCGAAACGTGCGCCCGAGGCGGTGGCGAGCGTGGTCGCGCCACCGGGCGTCGCGGTCGCGACGGCGACGAAGAGCAGAAGCGGGAGTATCGAGGTCATCGGTGCAGATCCGAAATCAAGGAATTTGCACTGTACGGATCGTCAAAGCATCGTAAAAGCTAATAATATTGATGCGGTACATTACGCGACATAATGCATAGATGAGCCGAAATCTCGACCTCGATCTGATCCGCACCTTCGTTGCCGTCGCCGATAGCGGCAGCATGACGGTCGCTGCGAATTTGCTGCACATGACGCAAGGCGCGGTGAGCCAGCAGATAAAGCGCCTCGAAGATGTGCTGGATTGCCTTCTGTTCGTTCGCAAGACGCGCCGGCTGGAACTGTCGCGCCAGGGCGAGCAGTTTCTCGTGAAGGCGCGCAAGCTGCTTCAGTTGAACGATGAAATCTGGGCCGACATGACCGCGCAGCCGTTGCGCGGCGCCTTGCGTGTGGGCGTGCCTCCCGATCTCGTGACGCGGCTTGCGCCCGCGATGAAGGCATTCGCCGGCGCGCATCCGCACGTCGAAATAACCTTGATGTGCGCGGCGTCGCCAGAACTGAGCGAGGCGGTGAATAGCGGTCGCGTGGACGTGTCCTTGGTCGAATATGTCGCGAGCGAAGCCGAAGGTGAAGTGGTCTGCATCGAGCCGTTGGTGTGGGTCAAGGGGCGCGGCAGTGAGGTATGGCAGAAGCGGCCGTTGCCGCTGTCGATGGTAGACGAGCGTTGTGCTTTCCGTTCGGTGGTGCTCGGTGCGCTCGCGGACGAGGGCATCGCGTGGCGAACGGTGTTCGAGAGCGGAAACATCGAGGCGACCGCCGCAACGGTGCGCGCGGGCCTCGCGGTCACGAGTTGGCTCGCCTCCACGGTGCCGGCCGATCTGGAGACGCTCACGCCTCGCGTAAGCGGCTTGCCTGCACTGCCTCCATTCGCGATATGTCTGCGCTTGCCCGCGACGGTTCAGCCAGCGGCGCAGGAATTCGCGCGCCATGTACGCGAGTCGATGTCGAGCGACGCAAGCACGCGACGCGCGCCGCTAGCGAACATCGCGTGACGTACTGCGTTTGAAGTGCGTTCTGGAGCGTTCCTACAAGCGCTGCGGCAGCGCAGCCGCGAAAAAATCAGTGACCCGGCGCACGCGCGCAGGCACGAAACGCCGCCGCGGCCAGATGATGCTCACATCACGGGCGTCCCGAATGAAATCGTCGAGCACGGTCACGATGTCCGGATGCTTGAGTTCGTCGGCAAGCGAGAGCTTCGCGAAGAGGCCGATTCCCACGCCCGCGAGCACGGCAGATCGGATCGTCTCGACGCTATTCGACGACAGGTTGCCTCGCACCGGCACGCTGAACCGGCCTCGTGCCCCATGAAACGGCCAGTTCGCCGATTCCAGCAGACCACCGTAGAGCAGGCAGTTGTGATTGGCGAGTTCCGCAGGTTCCCTCGGTACTCCGTGTTGCTCGAAATAGCGACGCGATCCGACACAGACCAGCGGCGTGCTGGCAATTCGCTTCACAACCGAATCCGGATCGTTGACGGAGCCCACTCGAATCGCGAGATCGATTCGATCCTCCACCATATCGCGCACGAAATCCGACAACACAAGATCGACCCGAAGACCGGGATGGCGCGACAGCAGCTCGGGAATCAGCGGAAGAACGTGCAGGCGGCCGAATGTAGAAGCGCAGGCGATCCGCACAAGGCCCGAGACATCCAGCGTGCTGCTGGTCAGTTCGCTGTCGGCCACCTCGATCTCGTCGAGCAACGGCTTGGTCCGCTCGTAGTATTTCTGCCCTTGATCGGTCAAGGTCACGCTGCGTGTGCTGCGGTTGAATAGCAGTACCCCGAGGCGCTTTTCCAGCGCGCCGATCGACTTGCTGATAGAGGACTGTGACTCGCCGGTTCTGCGCGCCGCGGCGGAAAAGCCGCCCGCTTCGACAACGGCGAAGAAGGCGTTCAATTCGTGAAACCGATCCATTGCATTCCTCTCGTGGGACCTATTCTTTCGGTGAATGGATCTTATGATAAATCCGCCGATTATCATTCGTGGCGGCCGCCATTATGATGGGACTTCCATTCAACATCGGACGGAAGTTTCAATGAATACTCTCGCAGGCAAGATCGCCGTCATTAGCGGCGGAACGACCGGTATCGGCTTGGCGATCGCCCAGCGGTTCGTCGCCGAAGGCGCTCACGTCTTTATCTTCGGCCGTCGGCAAGGCCAGCTCGAGGAGGCCGTCAAACTGATCGGACGCAACGTTACCGCGATTCAGGCCGACGCCGCGAATCTCGATGACCTCGATCGTGTTGCTGCGGTTGTCAGGGAAGAAAAGGGTGTCGTCGATATCATCGTGTCGAACGCGGGTTATACCGAGCAGGCTTCGATCGACACCATCACGCCTGAGCATTTCGACAAGGCATTCAACCTGATGGCGCGCGGCCCAGTCTTTCTGGTGAAAAAGCTGCTGCCGATGATGACGGGTGGTGGGTCGATCATTCTGGTTTCGTCGGCCATGCACGTGATGGGCATCCCAGGGCACACCGCCTACGCGGCGACGAAGGCCGCGTTGCGTTCCTATGCCCGCACGTGGGCTGCCGAATTCAAGGATCGCGGCATTCGCGTCAACATGCTGAGCCCCGGTGTCACCGACACCCCGATACTCGATTCCCAGTCGGCGACACGCGAGGATCTGGTGAGCATGTACAAGAGCATGGTCCCGATCGGCCGACTCGCCCGCGCCGAGGAGATGGCCGGCGCGGCGCTCTTTCTCGCCTCAGAACAGAGTTCCTATATGACGGGTGCCGATTTGATGAATGACGGTGGCATCGGCCAGGTGTGACGGTCGAAAAAGCCGCGGCGATGTTCGCCCGGCGTGTGCTATCTGACGCGCTCGTGGTACCACTCGACAGCGTCCTCGCCGGCGGGGATGTTGAACGGGCTCGATGAATCGGTCGCGGCGAGCCAAACCGCTTCGGCGACATCCGATGCATGCGTGACGGCCGTTTCTTTCTCCCACCTTGCGAAAACCTGCTGAGCGAGCGCGTCGTACGGCTCGGGAAATCCGTCTTTCATGCGTGCCCGCGCGTTTTCGCCGAAGCGGGTGGAAGGCGCGCGTCCCGGCAGCACGACACGCACGCGCACATTGAACTGCTCCAGTTCGAGTGCGAGCGATTCGCTGAACGCGTTGACCGCGGACTTGCTCGCGGTGTAGACCGACAGCAGATGCAGCGGTCTGCACGTGACGGTCGACGTCACATTGACGATCACCCCTTCGCGGCGCTCGCGCAACTGCGGCAACACGGCCTGCGCCATCGCGATGGTGCCGAGCGTATTGGTCTCGAAGATATCGCGCACGGTGTCCATCGGCGTTCCTTCGAGCGCGTTCAGAAAGCCGATACCCGCATTGTTCACGAGCACGTCGATCCGGCCGGCCGCATCGATGACCGAGCGAATGCTTTGCGGGTTCTTCACATCGAGGGCGAGAATCGAAAGACGATCGGAGCGCGGCAACACGTCTTCACGTGGCGTGCGCATCGTCGCGATCACGCGCCAGTCGCGATCCAGAAAATAACGCGCGATTTCGAGGCCAAAGCCGGACGAGCAGCCGGTAATCAAGACGGTCTTCATGTCGAATCCTGTGGGTGGTGACAGTCCCGACACAATAAGTCCTGACCGTGAGGACTCGCTACAATCGAGCGTCCAGGTTTCATTCGAAATCGTCCGATCATGATCGACCCGCTCGCCGAAATCGTCACACTGCTCAAGCCGACGCCCACGTTCTCGAAAGTGCTCAGCGGCGCAGGGCGCTGGCGCGCGAGCCGCACGGACGTCGGCCAGCCGTTCTACTGCGTGGTGCTCGAAGGGTCGCTGCGTCTATCCGTCAATGGTTGCGAGCCGCTGATTCTTCAGGCCGATGACTTCGTACTCGTGCCCGAGGTGTTCAGTTTCACGATGACGAGCATCGATCCGCCCGACGATAACGACGTCTCCAATAGCGCGCCGGCGGCGCTGCCCGACGGCAGTTTTCGTTTCGGCGATGCATCGGGCGCGCCGGAAGCCCAATGGCTTGCGGGCCTCTGCGCGTTCGGTTCGCCGGATGCGGCCTTGCTTGTCTCGCTGTTGCCCAAGCTCGTGCACGTGCGCGGTGAACGCAGGCTCGCGACACTCGTCAAGCTCGTGAGGGAGGAATCGCGCGCGCAGCGGCCCGCGCGCGAGGTCGTGCTGGCGCGACTGCTCGAGGTGCTGTTCATCGAAGCGTTGCGAGCCACGGGAACCGGGGCATCGCCCGGACTCGTCCGCGGCCTCGCCGACCCCCGTCTCGCGCTCGCGATCCGTCATATGCACGAAAGCCCGCACCAGCCCTGGACGATCGCGCAACTCGCAAAAGCCGCCGCGCTTTCACGGTCCGCTTTCTTCGATCGATTCAGCCGCGCGGTCGGCGTCGCACCGATGGAGTATCTGTTGTCGTGGCGCATGGCTATCGCCAAGAATCTGCTGCGCTCGAACGAAGTCAGCATCGCGGCGGTCGCGGAACGTGTCGGCTACAGCTCGGCGAGCGCATTCAGCGTCGCGTTCACGCGTCATGTCGGACTGCCGCCGACGCAGTATGCTCGAGACGCGGCGAATGTCGTCGTCGCTCGATGAAGCTTCGTAGCGCAAGCGCCGTGTCTCGCCTCATGCAACCTGCGCATCGCCATCGTTAGCTGCCTCGCGCTCGAGCAGCGGATAAGCGAGCGCGCAGATGTGCGACTGAATCCGCACGAGATCGCGCAGCACGTCGAGATGCAATGAGCTCGACGCGATGCTGTCGGGCTTGCCCTCGCGCAGGCGGTTGAGATGAGCATCCCGCGCGGCGCGTTCAAGGCGCCGCAGCGCCTGTTTGTCCTCGAGCAGTTGCTCCGCGGTCTGCGTTCTTCCCGACACGAGCAGCGCCTGAGCCCGGTGAAAACTGTCGATCACCAACTGGTGCAGCGCGCGCAAGTCCTCGGCGCCTTCAGCGGAAAAGCTCACCTGTGCCTTGATCTTTTTCTGCGCCAGCTCCATCAGATTCTTGTCCACGATATCGCCGATATGTTCGAGGTTGATCACGGAGGTCATGATCGCCGAGGCCCAGCGCCGGTCTTCGTCGTCGAGCGACTCGCGCGTCACCTCGGTCACGTAGCTTTTGATCGCATCGTGCAGCATATCCACCGCATCGTCGCGCGCCGCGATCTCGTGCACCGCGCGCCGGTCGTTTGCGATCAGCACCGGCACGCTCGCGCACAGCATCGCTTCCACGATATCGCCCATCCGGATCAATTCGCGGGTCGCGCATGCGAGCGCCTGCGAGGGCACCCGCAGCGCGGCTTCGTCGAGGTAGCGCGGCGCGTCGCCGTTCTCGGCGGCGCCCGGCGCCGGCAGCAGCCGTTCGAGAAGGCGCGCGACAGGGGCGAGCAGCCCGATGAAGACCACGGCGATCGCCACGTTCACGCCCGTGTGGAAGTCGGCGATTGCACGGGCGGGGCTGCCGTAGACCTGCTGGAGCAACGTTGCGAGTGGCGCGCACGCGGCGAGCATCAGCAGACACACGCCGCCGCGCAGCACGAGGTTGCCGGCCGGCAGGCGCCGGCGGCTGCGGTCGGCGCCTTTCGCGGCCTCGAAGTACGGGTTGAGCGCGCTGCCGATGTTCGCGCCGAGCACCATCGCAATCGCTGTGTCCATCGGCACGGTATGCAGGTTGGCGAGCGACATCACGAACAGTACGACCGGAATGCTCGAATGCGCGGCCCAAGTGAGCACGCACGCGAGCGCCGCATTCAGCACCGGCTCGCCTGTCAGCGCGCCGAGTACCGTGCGCAGGGCGGGGGCAGTCTCGGCGGGCTGCACGGTCGAGACGAGCAGCGTGAGCGCAAGCAACATCAGGCCGAGCCCGATCGACGCGCGGCCGAGATCACGATTGCGGGAGCCTTTGCCCTTCTCGAAGAGCGTCATGCCAACCAGCAGACACACCGGCGAGATCCAGCTCAGATCGAGCGAGAACGCCTGCACGATCAGCGTCGAGCCGACGTTGGCGCCCAGCATGATCGCGAGTCCGGTAACAGGCCGCATCAAACCGCGTGCCGCGAACGACGACGCGATCATGCCGGTCGCCGTGCTGCTCTGCAGCGCGCCGGTGATCGCGAGCCCGGCGCAGAACGCGTTCAGCCGGTTGCCGAGACTCTTCGCCATGAAGCGCTTGAGCGACGCGCCGAACGCGCGCATCAGACCGGACTCGACCATATGAAGGCCCCACGTCAGCAGCGCGACGCCACCCGCGAGATGAAGCACGATCATGATCATCCGGCACCTCCCTTTATGTTTTTTGTCGTGCGCATCCTTCAGGCCGGCTCAGCGCCCGCCGCGATTGCCTCCTCGCGTACCTGCAGGGACACCGTCATCCACGCACCATTGCACGGTTCGAGATGCGCGAGAGCCCCATCAATACCGCGAGCGTGCCGATGCCGAGGATCATCGTGAGCGTGGCGGCGTCGAAGATCGCACCACGGTCCGACAGCGCGAAGATGCCCACCGGCAGCGTGACCCAGCCCGGCGGATAGATCATCAGCGTCGCACCGAGTTCGCCCATCGACAGCGCGAAGCTCAGGCTGAACGATGCGAGCAAGTACGGCGCGACGAGCGGCAGCGTCACGCGCGAGAGCTGGTAGAGCGGCCGGGCGCCGAGACTCTGGGCCACCTCGCCGTATTCGGGCGCGACCCGCGCAAGCCCTGCCGCCACGTTGCCGTAGGTGAACGCCGAGATCAGCAGGAAGTGCGCGATGAAGACGATCGTCGCCGTGCCGTTGAGCAACACCGGCGGCCGGCTGAACGCGACCAGCAACCCGAGCCCGATCGAAACCGACGGCACCGCGCTCGGCACGAAGAAGATCACGTCGAGCACGCGGCGCGGCAGGCCTTTGATGCGGCGCAGCGCGAGCGCGGCCCACGTGCCGCTGACGAGCGCCGCGACGCTTGCAACCACGCCGGTCAATACGCTCACTCGCAGTTGGCTCGCCGAATCGGTATGCAGCACCCGCGCGTAGTGTTCGAGTGTCAGGTGGCTCGGCAGGATGCCGTTCCACTGTCCGCTGATGCTGGCGAGCGCGATCATCGCGACCGGCAGCCCGTAGACCGCGCAGAACAGCAACGCCGTGCCGCCCCACGTCAGCCATTTACCCCATCTAGCCCAGAGCAGCACGGCGACCTCCGCAAAGTGACACGACGGCCCGATAGCAGGCATAAAGCCCGAGCGACAGCGCGATATTGACGACGGCGATCACACACGCGGTGGTGTAGTCGAATTCCTGGATCGCTTTGTCGTAGATCAGCAGCGGCAACGTGATCACGTCTTTCGCGCCGATGAAGAGCACGATGCCGAACTCGTTGACGGTCAACAGCAGACACAGGCTGCCGCCCGCCAGCAGCGCCGGCAACGCGGCGGGCAGGATGATCTGCCGGATGATGCGCAGCGGCCGCGCGCCGAGGCTGCCCGCCATCTCGATCTGCGCACTGTCGATCTGCGAGAAGCACGCAAGCAACGGACGCATGATGAACGGCGTATAGACCGTGATCTCCGACAGCACGACACCCCATTGCGTGTACAGGAAGTTGAGCGGCGGCAGCGGCAGATGGAACATCTCCATCAGCGACTGGTTCAGCAGTCCGGCCGAACCGTACACGAAGGTGAACGCGAGCGCGACGAGGAAGGTGGGCAGCGCGATGAACGTATCGATGAGCCGGCCCACGAAACGCGCGCCCGGGAACGGCACGAACGCGATCACGAGCGAGAACACGAAGCCGAGCACGAGGCATCCCGCCGAGGCCGATACTGCGATCGCGATCGTGTGATAAAGCCCGCTCAGGAACTGGCGTGAGCGCAGCACATGCTCGAAGTTCGCGAACGACAGCACATGCTGGTCGCCGCCCAACGCCTGGACGACGATCAGCCCGAACGGGTAGAAGAACAGCGCGGCGAGCACCGCGAGCGGCGGCGCGATCCACAGGCCCCCCAGCGCCGCGGCCGGCGCCCGCGCACGGGCCGGCGGCGCAATCACGATATCAGCCATGACGTTCAGCCTCCGGTACGAGCGTGACATCCGCGGGATCGAAACGTACGCTGAGCGCCGCGCCCGGCTCCGGCGGCTCCGCGAGCGGCGCGCAGGTGAGCCGCAGCAGCTCGCCTTCGACATCGAGCACGATGCTGTGCATTTCGCCGAGCCACTGCACGCTGACGACGGCCCCCGTCATCTGATTCATGCGTTGGCCATCGGCGCCTGGCGTGCTGCCACCCGCAACGAACTGCAGATGATGCGGCCGCACGCACACGAAGCAGGGGGCGCCGGCCGCGAGTCCGTGATGGTTGCAGCCCTCGAGCGGCTGGCCATGAAAGCGCACGCGGGCGCGCCCGTCGGCCATCGGTTCGAGCTGCTGCGCCGGCAAGACGTTCGCGCGGCCGAGGAACTCGGCGGCGAAGCGGTTCGGCGGATGACGATAGAGCCCTTGCGCGTCGCCGTAAGCGACCAGGTGGCCGTCGCGCATGATGCCGATGTGGTTCGCGAGTGTCAGCGCTTCGGTCTGGTCGTGCGTCACGTAGAGCACCGTGAGCGACGGCAGCGTGCGGTGCAGCTTCGCGAGTTCGTCGAGCATCGAGCGGCGGATCTGCGCGTCGAGCGCCGACAGCGGCTCGTCGAGCAGCAGCACCTGCGGACGGATCGCGAGCGCGCGGGCGATCGCCACGCGCTGCTGCTGGCCGCCCGACAGCTCGCGCGGATAGCGCTTCGCATACTTCGCCATGCCGACGAGCCCGAGGCACTCGGGCACCCGTTCGCCAATCACCTCGGCATCCGCGCCACGGGCACGCAGCCCGAAGGCGACGTTGTCCTCGACGCGCATATGCGGAAACAGCGCGTAGTTCTGCACCACCATGCCGATGTTGCGTGCGTACGGCGGCAGCCGGGTCACGTCGCGATCGCCGATGGTGATGCGCCCGGCGCTCGGCTGCACGAAGCCGGCGACGGCGCGCAATGCGGTCGTCTTGCCGGAGCCGGACGGGCCGATCAGCGCGACGATCTCGCCGGGCTTAACGGTGAGCGTCAGAGACTCCAGAATGGTCTGGCTGCCGTAAGCCACCGACACGCCTTCGAAACCGATACCGCTCGCTCCGTGCGCGATGACGGTCGGCGCAGCGGAGGCGCGCCGCTGCGGCCCCCGTTCCATGGTCATGGTGTTTGCCATTAGTCGCTCGTCGGTAGCTGGGTTAGTCGATGGAAATCGCCTGGTTGTAGGCGGCCACGTCGGGACGCAGCTCCTGGAGCACCTGGTTCCAATCGGGTTGCCAGATGTCGACACCCTTCAGCAACGTGTTCAACGTCTGGAAGTTGCTGTCCGACGGATGCACATCCGTGCGCACGGGGAAGCCGTACGCGACCTTGCTGACCTCCTGCTGCGCCGGCGCGCTCAACAGGAAATCGATCAGCTTTTTGCCGTTGCCAGCATGCGGCGCGTTCGCCACGAGCCCGACGTAGTAGGGCAACGCAAAGGTCGTGCGGCGGCCGTCGGGACCGGCCGGGAAGAACATCGCGACGTTCGGGTTGTCGTGCATCTGCGCGAGGTTCATCTGCATATCGCCGTTGGCCACGAAGAGCTCGCCTTTGTTGACGAGCGCCGTGAGCTTGCCGGTCGATGCCGAAGGCCCGAGGTTGTTGGTCTGCAGCTTGCGCAAATAGTCGAAGCCGGCCGGCTTGCCACCGAACGCGTGGAAGGTCTGCAGCATCAGCGCGGTGCCGTCGCCAGCCTGGCCCGGCGTCGAGTACTGGATCTTCTGCTTGAACTGCGGCGCGAGCAGGTCTGCGTAGGTCTTGGGCGGGCTCTTCAGCACCGCCGAGTTGTAGATGAAGCTCGGGTAGTTGCCGACCATCGCGTAGTACAGGCCTTTCGGATCCTTGTCGCGCGTCTCGATCTTGTCGGCGCCCGCCGGCGAATAGGACTGCAACAGGCCGTCAGCCGCGGCTTTCTGCATGAAGGGCGGCAGCGTCACGAGCACGTCCGCCTGGGTATTCGACTTCTCCTTGCTCAGCCGGTCCACCACGCCGCTCGAGCCGGCCTCGATGTACTGCACTTTGATGCCGGTCGCCTTCGTGAAGGCTTCGAACTGATTGCCGAACCAGCTCGGCGAACCGTCGTGCAAACCATCCGCGGCATAGATGGTCACGACGTCGGACTGTGCGTAAAGGGGGGGCGTTGCCATGGCGAGCGCGCAGGCGGCGAGAGCCATCAGACGAGTTTTCATATCCATCCTTCCTTGCGTTGAGTTCGGATGAGGTCAGCATTTCACTTGGTCGCGCGGCCGGTCACTCCCAGGGGATCGACCAGGTCCGCACATTCGAGTAGCTCTTCATTGCCTCGACCATGCCCTCCTTGTAACCATTGCCTGAATCCTTGATGCCGCCGAACGGCGACATCTCCGTGCGATAGCCGGGCACTTCCCAGACGTTCACGGTGCCGACTTCCAGCTCCCTGACGAAGCGCGTGATGTAGTCGAGCCGGTTCGTGCAGACGCCCGACGAAAGGCCATATGCGGTCGAGTTCGAAACCCGGATCACTTCATCGAGCGCATCGGGCACGCGGATGATCGGAATCACCGGGCCGAAGGTCTCTTCGCGCACGAGCTCGCAGTCGTACGGCACGTGATCGACGACTGTCGGATGGAACAGCGCGCCCTCGCGCGGCGCGCCGTAAAGCACCCGGGCACCGTGGGCCTGCGCGTCTGCCACGCGTCGCTCGAACAATTGCGCGGAGGCCTCGTTGATGACGGTGCCCACGTCGACGGACGGGTCCATCGGATCGCCGCACTTGAGCTTTTTCGCATGCACGAGCACGCGCTCGACGAACGCGTCGGCCACGCTTTGCACCACGAGAATCCGCTTGACCGCCGTGCAGCGCTGCCCCGAATTTTTCGTCGCACCGGTTACCGCGAGCTGCGCGGCCTTGTCGAGATCGGCGTCCTCCATCACGATCAGCGGATCGTTGCCGCCGAGTTCCAGCACCGTGCGGCGATAGCCGGCGTGCTGCGCGATATATTTGCCGATCCGCACGGAGCCTGTGAACGTGACGAGATCACAGTGCGGATCGGTGATCATCGCATCGCCCATCGTGCGCGGATTGCCGGTGACGACACTCAGCATCTCGGGCGGCAGGCCCGCTTCATAGAGCACGTCGGCAAGCGCGAGCGCGGTGAGCGGCGTGAGCTCGGTGGGCTTCAGCACCACGCGGTTGTTGGTCGCGATCGCGGGCGCCAGCTTGTGGCTCACCATGTTCAGCGGATGATTGAACGGCGTGATCGCCGAAATCACGCCGAGCAGCGGCAGCCGCGTGGTGAAAATCTTGCGGTTCTTGCCGTTCGGGCTGATATCGCAGGAATAGACCTCGCCGTCGTCCTTGATCGTGAGCTGCGCCGCGAACGACCACACGTCGTAGGCGCGGCTCGCCTCGTAAAGCCCATCCTTCCAGCACAACCCCGACTCCGCGGTGATCAGGCGCGCGAAGTCTTCCTTGCGTTCGCTCAGGATCTCGGCCGTGCGCTGCAGGATGCGCTGACGCTCGAAGCGCGTGAGCCGCGGCTTGAATGCGTGCGCTTTTGCGAACGCCTGTTGCACGTGTTCGGGACGACCCGCGGGCACGGTACCGACGACCTCGTTCGTGTACGGGTTGAAGACTTCGATCAGCTCGTCGGTGCTCGTGTGTTGGCCGGCGATGCGCATCGATTCCTGCCTGAAGGCGGGTTTGGTCATGACGTTCATCGAATACCTCGTTCAATGATCCGGTGGAGCCCGCAGGCCGCCGCGAGATGCGGGACGCGCGGGTTGTTGTGATCGACGCGTTATGCCGCGGCGGACTGCGATACGTGGTTCAGCGCGACATCGAAGATGTCGAAGTTGCGCAGCGCGCGGTCCGCCGGCCAGTCGGTCTTGCGGTTGACGATCAGCGGCACGTTCTCCTCCGTTAGCCCGCCATGCGAACGCAACGGCTCGGTCAGTCCCGACAGGTCGTGACGCGCGGCGCTGGTGCCGAATACCTTGGCGCGTGTGCCGACCACGACGACGTCGCCGATACGGTCGGGGGGCAGCTCGAAGCGTTCGCAGGCCTCGGCGCTCGTCAGCGCGAGCTGGATGCCTTCGGTCTGGCGCAGCCGTTCGAGCAGCGCCGCTGCTTCAGCCGCTGCGAGCCCCTCGGGCAGATAGACGGTGGCGAAAGAGCCAAGCGCCCCGTGATGCGCGACGTACGGATCGGTGATGGGCAGGATCACGCGCGAGCGGCCTTTGCCGGTCCATTCGTCGAACAGGTCTTGCAGGTACAGCACGTCGGGCGCGCCATCCGCGCGATGCTTGCCGTTCATGCCGTGATCGGCGGTGATCGCCAGCACGCAGCCTGCCGCATCGAGCGCGCCGACGTAGCGGTCGAACATCGCGTAGAAGTCGTTGGCCTTGGGCGAGCCCGGCGCCGCCTTGTGCTGCACGTAGTCCGTCGTCGACAGGTACATCAGGTCGGGCCGGAACGTGTCGAGCAGTTTGACGCCTGCCGCGAACACGAACTCGGACAGGTCGGCCGAATACACATCCGGGAGCGGCTTGCCGACGTAGGCGAGCACGTCGCCGAGGCCGTTCTGGGCGCGGGTAGCCTCGTTGGCCTTTTCAGCCGAAAAGGCGATTGCGCGGCCGCTCGTGAAGTCGAGCCCCTTGCCGAGCAGCGTGCGCAGCTTGTCCTTCGCGGTGACGACGGCGACCTTCGCGCCGGCGTCGTGGAACGTGGCGAAGATCGTCGGCGCGCGCAGGAAGCGGGCGTCGTTCATCATCACTTCTTTGCCGCTCGCGCGGTCGTAGAAGTAGTTGCCCGCGATGCCGTGCACTTTCGGCGGACGGCCCGTCACGATCGACAGATTGTTCGGATTCGTGAAGCTCGGAATCACGCATTGGGCGATGCGGCTCGTGCCCGTGCGCAGCAGCTTCGCGAGATGCGGCGCGTGCCCGGCCTTCGCGGCTTCTTCTATATAGGCGGGCTCCGAACCGTCGAGGCAGATCACCACGACCGGCTCCGCCGGAAAGCGATAGTCGCGGCCATTGATGCTCAGCACGGTGTCTTGCAGCGTACTCATGATGTCCCCCTTCATGCCGTTTTCGCGACTGGCGCGTTCATGCCCATTTCATCGAGGACCTCACTGATCGCACCGAGCGCCGCGCGCATCTCGCGCTCGCCGAGCCGGCCGATGCAGCCGATGCGAAACGAGTCCGCGACGGTCAGCTTGCCCGGATAGATCACATAGCCGCGCGCCTTCAGGCTGTCGTAGAAGCGCTGGAATTCGAAGCGCGGGTCCTCGGGCATATGGAAAGTCACGATGATCGGAGCCTGCAGCGCTTCAGCCAGCAGCGGCTTGAAGCCGAGCGCGCGCATGCCTTCGACGAGAATCCGGCAGTTGTTGCGATAACGCGCGCCGCGCCCCGCGACGCCGCCTTCGGCATCGAATTCCTCCAGCGCTTGATGGAACGCGACGATCACGTGCGTGGGCGGCGTGAAGCGGTACTGGCTGGTCTTTTCGAGGTTGGTCCACTGCTCGTGCAGATCGAGCACGAGCGTGGTCGCGTTGCCCTGCGTGCGGGAGAGCGCTTCACGTCGGCAGATCACGAAGCCGAGACCGGGCACGCCCTCGATGCACTTGTTCGACGACGCGGCGACCGCATCGATATGCATCGTCTGCACGTCGAGCGGCAACGCGCCGAACGCGCTCATCGAATCGACCAGATAGCCCTTGCCGTAGCGCGCTGCGAGCGCGCCGATCTGGGCGATCGGATTGAGAATGCCCGCGGTGGTCTCGCAGTGGACCGCGAACACATGCGTGATCGACGGCGAGGCGGCCAGCACCTTGTCGATCTCGGCGAGATCGGGCGGCGTGTCCTCGGCAGTTTCGTGCACGACGGTCTTGCGGCCGGCGATTTCGAGGATGCGCTTCGCGCGCTTGCCATACGCGCCGTTGATCAGCACCAGCACCTCGCCGCCGGGCGGCACGAAAGTGGTGAGCATCGCCTCGACGGCGAAGGTGCCCGAGCCCTGCATCGGCACCGTCACCCAGTCGCGCGCGCCATTGGCGATCGCGGCAAGGCGCGCGAGCACCGAGCGATTGATCTCGATGAAGTTGGCGTCGCGCGAGCCCCAGTCGTGAACCATCGCGGCCTTGACGGTGCGTGACGTGGTCAGTGGTCCGGGGGTCAGCAACAGCGGATCGCCGGTTTCGGAACAAGCCGGCGATGCATACGTGGAACCGGTCATCGATGTCTCCTTGTGGGTCGATTTGGGTACTGCGCAGGTGCGTGAGACCCACTCTAGGGGCTGCAACAAAAACAGTCAAGATGCCAAAAAATGCCACATTCCGGTCGGACACGCGAAACGCCGCCTGGAAGTTGGCGAAGTCCGCGAAGGATATGGGGAAGCGGCCTCCGATCGGGACAAACCCGCATGGGGAGGCTGGAGGGGGGCGGGGGGTGATCGAATGCAACGCGCGGCCGGTTGCGGCACCGGTCAGAAGGCCAGTGGCCTGCCGTCAGCGCCGAAACCCACGCTCGGAATCAGAACAGCCGCATCAGCGCGAGGCCAGCCAACGTCAACGTAGCGGCCGCGGTACGCACGCGGCTGAACGGCTCCTTGAGCACATACACGGCGATGATGCCGGCGAACACCACGCTCGTCTCGCGCACTGCCGCCACGAGGGCGATGGGAGCGACGGTCATCGCCCAGATCACGATCCAGTACGCCGCGAGCGACATCGCGCCGCCCGCGAACCCCGGCAGCAGGAAACGCCGCATCGGCGCCATGCCGGCCGGCCCGTAGCGATACAGGCAAAGCGTCAGCATCGGCAACGCATCGAACACGAATAGCGTCGCCGCGTAGGAGTTCGGATTGCCGGCGACGCGTGCGCCTACGCCGTCGACGACCGTGTAGCCCGCGATCGTCACCGCCGTGAGCAGCGCGAAGCCGAGCGCGACACGGCTTTCAGATGCGGAGTGATGGCGTCCGCGCAGCGACAGCAGCAACACGCCGCTGCCGAGCAGCACGACTCCCGCGACGCCGCCCGCGCTCATCGTCTCGTGCAAGATCGTGACGGAGACGAGGGCGGTGATCAGCGGAGCGGAGCCGCGCGCGATCGGGTAGATCTGGCTCATGTCGGCACGACGGTATGCCTCGCTCAGACACACGTAGTAGCCGAAATGAAGCGTCACCGATCCCGCCACCCAGGGCCACGCAGCAGGCCGAGCGAATCCGGTGAACGCGAGCGACGGCAGCGCAATCAGGCCGCAGGCGATGCACAGCAGGGTCATCGCCAGAAAAGGATCGAGGCGCACCTTGATCACCGCGTTCCAGCCCGCATGCAAAAGCGCGGCCGACAGCACGGCGAAAAACACGGGAAGCGTCATCGTCATGCTAGCTGTGGCGATTGGCGATGATGATTTCCCAGCGCTGTTCGGCGCAGGCGCGGACGATGCCCGCGGGCGGCTCGGCGTCGACGATCAGTCCGGCGATATGCGGCACAGGCGCGATCAGCACGGGGGTCTGCTGTTCAAACTTGCAGTGGTCCGCGAGCACGTAAACCTTTTTGCCCGACTTCATCATCAGATGACGTTGCTCGGCGGCGAGCCGCGAGTAGTCGGTGAATTCGCCTTCGGGCGAGATGCCGCCCACGCCGACAAACACGAGATCGGCGCGGAAATGGCTGAGCGCGGTCATCGTCTCGACGCCGATAGCGGCTTCGTCGTTCGGGTCGATGTCGCCGCCGAGCACGACGACCTTTACGCCGGGCGCGCGGCACAGCATCAGTGCGATCGGCAGGCTGTTGGTGATCACGGTCAGGTCGCGATGATGCTGCAGCGCCTCGGCGAGACCCAGCGTGGTCGAGCCCGAATCGATCAGCACGACCATGCCATCCGTGACGAGTCGTGCGGCCGCGGCACCAATGGCCGCCTTGCCCAGCGCGTTGACCGCCACGCGGCTTGCCAGCGACGGTTCGGCGACGGGCCGCTTCGCCGCGCCGCCGTGCACGAGATTCGCGCGGCCCTGTTCCGCGAGAATCTTCAGGTCGCGGCGGATCGTTTCGCGCGACACGCCGAGCGTCGCCGACAGGTTCGCGACGCTGACCGAGCCGCTCGCCTCGAGGCTTTGCACGATGTAGTCGATGCGCTCGATCGCGAGCCGGCGGTTCGGGTTCAATGAAGCGGGCACGGGCCCCGCTGAGCGGTTATCGAGCATGGTGTGGCTCTCCGTGCGTATCGTCGGCGGTGGCGTCGCTGGTTGCGTGGCAAGTTGCGTCGGGCGGACCGCGCAGGGGCGATCGATGCGCTGCCTCGCCCGGTCCCTCCGTCTCTTCTGCGAGGGCAGCGGTCATCGGCGCGGCCGTGCTGCCCGGATAGCGCACCTCTATGCGTGCCGCGGCGAAGATCTGGGCATAGTGGGCGTCGAGCGGCGCATCGGTGACTAGCACGCCGATCTCGTCGGGGTTCATCGCGCGCACCAGCGCGCTACGGCGTGTCGGGTTTCGGCCGTCACAATGCCACAAAATAACACATGTTTCCTCGCCGTTCGCGATTTTTATTGCGGTTCGATGCCCGCGGCCTCCGCTCGAAAAAGGCGAGGTGGGTAGGTGTCTCGCGGATTCCGGTCATGCGTCAAAGACCCATTAGCCCAAGGCTTTGCGGCGAATTTTCACCTGTCCGCGCTCTCAGCAGGCCTCCCGGCAACTGCCGGTTCATGTTGTTTTTTGCGTCTTTTTGTTGTAGTCCAAGGCCACAGTGTTTTCCACGCATTGCCACACACTTCCAAAAAAGCGAGGTCGCCCGATGTCCACGGAAATCCCAAGCCACGTGGCTTCGCGCTGGTGGGCTTCTTCTCGGGTGTGGCGGTCATTCAGGACGTGGACACGCCCGGTTGCCGCAGCGTGACCAACGCGGCTGAGACCGTCGTGGCGGCGGCACTCGCAGTGATGGACGGGCCGGATCCAGACGTGATCGTCTATGGCGACAGCATGGGTAAGTTCGACGGGCTGCTCGTCGGTGAGGAAGACTGCTTCGCCGGATAGCTCCCGTTGGGTGGCGCACGTTCGCATGACGAAGCGCGTGCGCGATTTCCATACTCACTCGCGGCACTACGCGCGGACGTGGCCTATGCCCAGTCATGGTGGTGCCCCTTGCCTGCAAGACTCGCGATTTTGCGGAGCCCCGCCGAAGCGGGAGCCTGGTCAATCGCTTTAATTCGGGATAAGCCCGTTTTGACAACTATTTACGATTGTCTCGGACATCTCGATTTCTATTGCATATTCCTGCTGGTGCAGGACTAAAAAAGGCGGCATTAAGCCGCCTTTATCGTCAGGAATCGAAATGGTTAGTGCTGCGTCCATGAGGCGTCTATCGCCGCCAGCTTCGCGTTCACGCCTTCCATAGCGTCAGCGAGAATCGCTGCCACGTCCTCCGGTTTCAGTTGACGCTAGGGGGAGCCCCTTGGCGTCGAGCGGCCTTCGACCCAGACCTCTTCGACATTCAGTTTGGGGTGGAGTACAACGTAGGGCGAGCAGACGCAGGCGACCGGCCTACACGAGAGGTGCAATCCGGTCCGATCTGTCGAGCATCAACTACTTATCCGGCCGATGCCGCGGGACGCTGCTCAATGGCTGCTTCGTCGCTCTCTCGCACGGTCAATCTGTTCCTCACCGACTTGACACCGAGCACCGATCTCGCCGCATTGGCGGCGCGCGAGATCTGCCAGCTCTCCGGCACCGTGCCGGTGAGCGTAACGACGCCGTGGCTCGCCCTGATGTGAATCTTTGAATCATCCATATCCGGTACGCGCCTGAGGGCACGGCGAACGTCGCGAACTATCGAAGTATCCGGCTTGGGTCGAGGAGGTGAACCCGATGCCGCCACCTTTTGCGCGACCACGTCGGTCGTCGCGCTCAGACCGGGTTGCCCGTTCGCATAGGCCGAGCCACTCGCGATGGCCGCGACTAGCGTTGCGCCGATTATTCTGCTCGCATTGCTCTTATTCATGCTGCCCTCCGTTGGGTTCCGTCAACCTTGCGGTTCAAGACAGAAAGATGGGGCGCGGCTCCGCCGTTAATAGCGTTAAGCATACCAACGCAGTCCGAGTCAGCTGCTACGAATTGCATGCAAAATCTGGTCTCCGAGTCGAACGATTTCCCTGACCAGCAGATCCAGGTCGTCCCGACGGGTCCGGTGATTGCATATCGCGACCCTGAGGCAATGTACTCCTTGCACCGTTGGCGTTGCTCAGAGACGATGAGCTCACTGAGGTAGCGACCCTGCGCGAAGTTTTGATCGATCAGACGGCCGAACTTCTCGACGCCATGCTGTTTCAGAGCCATCCAGACTTTGAGCGCGCGGAAACCTCTGGACGTCTGCAATCCATACTCGTATAACCAGGGAGCCGAAGCAATTCCACGCGGTGTGGCTTGCAGATATTCCGGAGTCAGCGCGAATGCGCCTCGATGAGCCCTCCTGACAGGAAGGCTTCGAATCCGTCAAAGATAGCACGCGGTTACACCGCGCCCGACCCGCGCTTCGAGCGTGCCAACGCCAGCGCCAGCCTTGCGCCGACCTCGGCATTGTGTTTTACGAGCGCGATGTTTGTCGCCAGGCTGCGCCCGCCTGTCAACGCCTTGATGCGCGCCAGCAGGAAGGGGGTGACGGCCTTACCGGTGATTCCTTGCGCAGCGGCCTCGTCGAGCGCCTGCCGAGTCAGCGCGTCGATCTCTTCGGCCGACATCGCTGCCGATTCCGGCACCGGCGTGCTCAAGACCACACCGCCGTCGAGGCCGAGGTCCCACTTGGTGCGGATGAAGCGTGCCTGCTGCGCCGCGTCGTCCAGCCTGAAGTCCGCGCGAAAGCCGCTGTCACGCGTGTAGAACGCCGCAAAATTGTCCTGTTCGCAACTGAGCACCGGCACGCCGTGGGTTTCCAGGTATTCCAGGGTGAGCCCGATGTCCAGGATGGACTTCGCACCGGCGCAGATCACCGCGACCGAGGTCTTCGCCAGTTCCTGCAGGTCCGCCGAGATGTCGAAGGTGTGCTGGGCGCCTCGGTGTACGCCGCCAATGCCGCCGGTGACGAAGACCTCGATGCCGGCCAACGCCGCGCAGATCATCGTGCCAGCCACGGTCGTGGCACCCAGGCCGCGGCCTGCCAGCACCGCCGGCAGGTCACGGCGGCTGACCTTATGCACGTGGTCGGAACGGCCGATCATTTCCAGTTCGTCGTCCGAAAGGCCGATGTGGATTCGCCCGCCGATCAGCGCGATCGTCGCCGGCTCGGCGCCCGCGTCACGGATCAACGCCTCCACTTCGCGCGCGGTGCGAACGTTCTCCGGGTAGGGCATGCCATGCGCGATGATGGTCGATTCCAGCGCCACGAGCGGGCGACCAGCGGCCTGCGCAGCGGCCGCAGGCGCGCTCCAGGTCAACCAGGAGCGTGCAAGGTTGGCAACCATGTCGATCCTTTCGGGGGGCGATTCACCGAAGTATGCGGTACGAGACCGGGTTAGGTGTCCGTGTGTCCCTGGCGCCTTAAAACGACATGCGTGGCTTTGTCCGACGCTACGAATTCAACGCATTCGTACCCCAGGGCCCGCAAGTCGACCCCTTCGAACAGCGATTCTCCCCGGCCAAGCAGGACCGGCGCGATGGCAATGTGCAGTTCGTCGATGAGGCCCTCGCGGAGATACTGCCGGATTGTCTGCGGCCCACCGCCGATCCGCACGTCCATTCCGGCAGCGGCCTCGCGGGCGCGGTCGAGCGCCTCGCGAATGCCCCCTGTGATGAAGTGGAACGTCGTGCCGCCTTTCATCTCGATCGGGGCACGCGGATGATGGGTCAGGACGAAGACCGGGACGTGATACGGCGGACTGTCCCCCCACCAGCCTTTCCAGTTGGCGTCCGGCCATTCCCCACGAATGGGGCCGAACATGTTCCTGCCAAGAATCCAGGCCCCGACATTCTCAAAGCCACGGGCGGCGAAATCATCGTTCACGCCGGTGGTACCGCCGTCGTTGCCGAACAAGGCCCGCTGGAACGTGCGGGTTGGGACTAGCCACTGATGCAATTCCGTCCCGCCAACGCCGAGCGGATTGTCAATGTCCTGATTCGGGCCTGCACCGTATCCGTCGAGCGAGATGGTGAAGCCCTGAACGCGAACGCGTGTCATCGTTTCCCTCCGATTGGACGCCTAACGTAATGTGGACTGTAAATCTGCATGGTTGCCGGAACTACGCGAAATTGTCGGGCAGCAGATTTATGCTTAACCATACGTGTTTAAGAGAATTTCCTGAATTTGTAAGCTGGCATACAGCAGTGATCGTCCGCCCACAGTATTGCCTGCGGCAGGCGTACGATAAACAGCATCGTCCCGTTGGCGGGTGGCTTGATTGATGGAGGATCGAGATGAGACGCCTTTATTTCCTCGCACCCGACACGACGACCGCGAAGGCGATCGTAGACGACTTGCTGCGGTCGCGGATCACATGGCGGCATATCCATGTTCTCGCGAATCACAGCGTCGCACTCGAAGAGTTACCCGAGGCAACTTTGCTGCAAAGCAGCGACGTCGTGCACTCGCTCGAACGCGGCGTGGCGCTCGGCGGTGCGACTGGAGCGCTCGTTGGCCTCGTGGCGCTGGCGTTTCCTCCCGCGGAGCTCGCCATTGCGGGCGGAGCCGTCGTCGCATTGACGTTGGCGGGAGCCGGCTTCGGGGCCTGGACGGCCGCGATGATCGGCGTCGGCGAACCGAACGCACAACTCGAGCGTTTTCGCGGCGCCATACGCGACGGCCAGTTCCTGATCATGGCCGACGTGCCTGGATCGCGAGAAGAGGAGATCGAGCAGATGGTCGCGCAGCATGTGCCGAAGGCCGATCTGGAGGGCGCGGAACCCACCACACCGATCTTCCCGTGAGCAGCGCCTGAGACGAGGCCATCGGCGTCGGCCGGATGGGTAACGAAGGCGTCTCCGCCGATGCCGCTGCGGGCAGCTTTCGTTAGAATCTGTTTTCGATTCTTTTACTCGTCAATTACTGGAGGCGAACGTGCCAGGTTTACTTCCCGATGTCGACCCCGAGGGACTCCTCGAATATTCGGTCGTGTACACCGACCGATCGATCAATCATATGTCGGAGCTCTTTCAAGGCGTCGTACGCGATATTTCCGGCGCCCTGAAAAAAGTCTACAACGCGAAGTCGGCCGTAATCGTTCCAGGCAGCGGCACGTTCGGCATGGAAGCCGTCGCCCGGCAGTTCGCGACGAACAGCAAGTGTCTGGTCATCCGCAATGGCTGGTTCAGTTATCGCTGGTCGCAGATTTTCGACATGGGTGGCATTCCGTCCGAATCGATCGTGTTGAAGGCGCGTCCGGTCGGCCAACAAAGGCAGGCCGCCTATGCACCCGCTCCAATCGAAGAAGTGGTCGCCGCGATCAAGGAGCACAAGCCGGATCTGGTGTTCGCGCCGCATGTGGAAACCGCATCCGGAATGATGCTGCCCGATGCCTATATGCGCGCGGTGTCCGACGCCGTGCATGCGGTCGGCGGCATGTTCGTTCTCGACTGCATCGCCTCCGGCACGATCTGGGTGGACATGCAGGCCAGTGGCATCGATGTGCTGATCAGCGCACCGCAAAAAGGGTGGAGCGCGTCACCTTGCTGCGCCATGGTCCTGCTCAGCCCGCTCGCCCGCGAACGAATCGACGCGACGACCAGCACCAGCTTCGCCTGTGATCTTCGCAAGTGGCTGCAGATCATGGAAGCCTACGAGAACGGCGGGTTCGCGTACCACGCCACGATGCCCACGGACAGTCTCGCGACGCTGGGCGACGTCATGAAGGAAACCGAAGCATATGGCTTGGACAAAGTGAGAGCCGAGCAGCTTGAACTCGGCAAGCGCATTCGCTCACTGCTGAGTGACAAAGGCTTCAAAAGCGTGGCGGCCGAAGGTTTTCAGGCTCCGGGCGTCGTGGTCTGCTATACGGACGATGACGGCATACGATCCGGCAAGAAGTTCGCCGATGCCGGTTTGCAGATCGCGGCCGGCGTTCCTCTTCAATGCGACGAGCCTGAAGACTTCAAAACCTTCCGGGTCGGATTATTCGGCCTGGACAAACTGCATGACGTCGAGGGTTCGGTCGCCAGGTTCGCCAAGGCGCTGGACCGTATTGTCTAGAGCGTCTTTCCGAAGCATGTGCGCATAGCTCGCCTTCGCAGCCGCATCGGCGGGAGGACTCCGGAGCCTGCCGGAATAGCTATGCGCACTCTGGATCGTGACAACACACGCAAATCTTGTTTCCCTCTGGGTCGCGAAAATACGCCCCGTAATAGTTCGGGTGATAGTGCGCGCGCAAACCGGGAGGGCCTTCGCAAGAACCTGAATTTGCCAGCGCGGTAGCGTGTGCGTTGTCGACTGAACGACGATCAGGCGCAAGCAATGCCACCATCTGGCCGTTCCCGTGTTCTGCGGGGTTGCCATCATATGGCCTGCCGATAAGGAAAAGCGGACGCGGCATACCCACAGCCATCCAACCAGCCCACGGTCTATCTGGCTCGCAAAACTTCAGTTGATGTCCCAACTCGCTCATGACAGCCGAATAGAACTTCAACGCGCGGTCAAAGTCATTCACCCCAACGAATACATGCGAAATCATCCTGCTACGTTCCTGTTCGAGAGTCGCGATCTCTGTTCACGTTAGCACGCGGAGTTGCGCTCGACCAATCAGGCGTCCGCGAGTGCCGCGCCTGCGAGTGGAAACCTGGAAGCTTCGATTAATGAATCTGTAATAGCAGGCGACGGAACCGTGCACGCATGCCCCATATTGGACGGACAACAGGAAAGCGCGCTCGCGCATGGTGCCAGGGTACATGCCGCATACCGCGAAGAAGCCTTCTGACAGTCCCGCCATTCAATCGCGCTCCGTCTCTCACGGCATCCATCTGATCGCCGAAAACCCAACGCGCGGCTCCTCCGATAACTCTCCCGCTCCGATACCGTTCGTGCGGATGGCATGACAGTTGCTTTGAACGTCCCCGCGCGCTGAGCCACCGTCAACGGCGGCCAGCATCGGCATGGGCGATCAACGGAGAGGCAAATTGAAACTAATAAGTGCGGTCATCAAGCCATTCAAGCTTGATGAGGCTCGTGAAGCCTTGTCATCGCTTGGCGTCTCTGGAATCACGGTAACGGAGGTCAAGGGCTTTGGGCGTCAGAAGGGCCATACGGAGATGTATCGGGGCGCGGAGTACGTCGTCGATTTCCTGCCGAAAGTGAAGATCGAGGTCGCCGTGCCGGATGACATCGTCGATCAGGCTATCGAAGCGATCGAGCGTGCGGCGCGCACTGGAAAGATTGGTGACGGCAAGATCTTCGTCACACCGATCGAGCAGGTGATCCGGATCCGCACCGGCGAGACCGGCGCCGACGCCCTATAAAGACACAGGACAAGAGGAAAGAGAGATGCGCAAACTGTTGATGACTTTGTTGATGGCGGGCTCGTTGCTCGCGGGCGGGCTGAGCCCCGCATTCGCGCAAGACGCGTCGGCACCCGCGGCCGCCTCCGTGCCGGTCGCGCAAGCGTCCGCGGCTCCCGCGGCGGATGCCGCTGCATCGGCGCCGGCCGCGCCGACCGCACCGTTCTCGGTCGATTCGTCGAAGCTCAACTCCGGCGACACCGCGTGGATGCTGACTTCCACCGCGCTGGTGCTGTTCATGACGATCCCGGGCCTCGCACTGTTCT
>NZ_JBFPKO010000042.1:0-42307 GCF_040948765.1 Paraburkholderia sp. BR10923
GCAGCACGGAAACGAACCGGCCTACGCGCTCCAGTCCGTCTGCCGGGCTGCGGCAAACAAATCGAAACACGCAGCGCGCCGCATGGCCGGCGCGACTGCCTGAGCGGAATTTAGAATAGTATGCACGGAGAAAATTTCAAGGTGGGTAGCGCAAAATTTTGTTCTTGAATTCGGCCCAGTGAGCACTATTTTTACGACACTCCGACGAACCGTGCGAGGTCTTCATGGAATTCGAACATGACTGGCTCACCCTTGGGCGGCACCGAATCCGGTTGCGCTCAACGAAAGGTTTTCCAAGCGAGACGATGCGCTCGGCGGCCGAAGTCATCCGGCTGGCGATCGACAACAATATGAGCGCCCGCGCGCGGCTGGTCGAAGTGGTATTCCGGCAGGAATCGGCTTACGAAATCTCTGTCGGCACCACTTTCCCGGACGATCGGCTTTGCGCGCCGCAGCTGGAAGCGGCGATCGCCACGGTGTTGGGTTTGCAGCTGGACCAGATCAATGTCTTCGTGACGGTGGTGACGCAGGAAGAGGTCGATCTGCACTTCGGCGTCTACGAAAGAATGCTGGCCGAAAAACTCGGCGTCGTGCCGCCGATCCAGTAGGGAGAGATGGATGATCGAACCAGTCGAATTTCTCACCACGATAGATACCGCTTGCGACGGTTACCGAAATGAAGTCCTGACGACCGTCAATGATCACGACGTCCATATTAGCGTGATGAATGCGCCATATTTTTGGCATATCCATCCCGACTCCGACGAAACGTTCATCGCGATCGACGGAACATTGATCATTGACTTCGACGACGGCCAGGTCGAGTTGCGGCGAGGCCAAATGCTCACGGTTCCAGCCGGCATGCGCCACCGTACCCGTCCTGCCACGGAACGCTCGATCAATCTGACGGTAGAAAGAACCAACGCCACGACGGTCCGCTGCGACTCACCTGCCGACTAGCTCGTTTGGGCGGGCATGGCGGTTGCGACCCCGCTGATACCATCAGAAACGAGGGAGGACATCATGACCAGGCTTGATCCACATCGAACGACCGGCGAAGCGGGCGCGCGGATAGTTGGCGGTGGCGTAGGAGAAGGACCGGGGCCGGATGTGATGTCCGCCGACACACTGGACGGCAACAAGGTAATCACCACCGACGGCGAACATGTCGGCAAGATTTCCGACATCATGCTCGACGTCCGGGGTGGTCGCGTCGCCTACGCCGTCCTGTCGGAAGGAGGTTTCCTCGGTATGGGCGACACGCTGCACGCGATTCCGTGGAATGCACTCACTCTCGACACGGCGGAAAAATGCTTCCGTGTCGACATCACCGCGCAACGGATCAAGGACGACCCAGGGTTCGACAAGGATCATTGGCCGTCCATGGCAGATCCAGCATGGGGAACCGAGTTGCATAAGTACTACAACCGGCGACCATACTGGTCGGCGCCTGACACCGGAGACATGCCGCTTGGTCCGATGGACGTATGAGGACATAAGCGGAGGCGGCTGCCCGCGAACATCAGCGGGCACCGGCCCCATCACATGCGCCGGTCAGATGAGTTCACGGAGCTTGTAATACCACATGCCCAGAACCAAAGCCTGTGTGCGTAGCCTCTTGCCGCCCGGGAACCGTCGATGCCTGATGCGGCTGAATACGTCGAAGCGGGACGCATCGCCGCCGATCGCGTCCGCCAGAATCTTGCCGGCCATTCCCGCGAACACCAGCCCATGTCCGGAGAAGCCTTGCACATAGTAGAGGTTGTCGCCGATACGACCGAGATCCGGCGCGCGGTTCATCGTGACGTCGACAAAGCCGCCCCATGCATATTCGATGTTCACGTCGGCGAGTTGCGGAAAAACGCCCGTCATGCGTCTGCGCATACGGTCGATCAGATTGCGCGGTGTGGTGGCGTCATACGTTTCGCCTGCACCGAACAGCAAACGGTGATCCGCGCTCAGCCGGAAGTAATCGAGTATCAGATTGTTGTCGGACGCCGCGGCGCGGCCCGGCATCAGCGCGTCCGCCCGCGCGCTGGTAAGCGGTTCCGTCGCGATCATGTAGGTGCCCACGGGCATGATGCGGGCCTCGATCTCCGGCGCGGGATGATCGCCGAACTCTCCCAGATAAACGTTTCCAGCCATTACCACACGGTCACACGACACCTCTCCCTCGGCTGTCTTCACCACAGGCCGAGCGCCCCGATCTAGCCGCGACACGGCGGAATTCTCGAAAATCCTGACGCCCGCGCGACGCGCCGCCTCGCCCAGACCAAGGCAATAGAGAAGCGGATGAAGATGGCCCGACCCGGCGTCGTACACGCCCGCGGCGAACCGCTGCGACGCTATATGAGCGTCAAGCGCCGTGCGGCCCAGCCATTCGAGCGGGTAGTCGTACCTGTCGCGCGTGCGCCGCACCCAGTTCATCAGTTGTTCCGCCTTCCGATCGCTGACGGCAAGCGTCAGATATCCGCGCCGATAATGGCAATCGATGCCGAAGCGCACAAGCCGATCTTCCAACAGTCGCATACCCTCCAACGACACGTCCCACGCCCTTCGCGCGACCTCGCGGGAACATTGGTGCTCGATTGCATCTTCACCCTCGTCGCCGAAGCCGACAATCGCGTGCCCACCGTTACGCCCAGACGCCCCCCAGCCGATGCGCTGCGCCTCCAGCAATGCCACGTCGAAGCCACGCTCGGCCAGCTCCAGCGCGCACGAAAGCCCCGCATAGCCAGCGCCGATCACGCACACGTCCGCGTTGAGTTTCTCCTGCAATGGAGGATGAGGCTGCGCACGGGTGACGCTCGCCTCGTAATACGAGTCCTCGACAACGCCCTGTTCCTTGTTCAACAGTGACGACATAAGCCGGTCTCCGAAGGTCTGCCCGCTATGGAACGCGTATGTTGAGAAATTGCCAGGGATCGTCGTCGCACGGCGAATCGTAAAGGAGCGAGCGTTGCGCGAGCGGCGTCCATGAATCATAGACGCCAATCATCTCGCCCAGATAGGGTCGCGCGACCCGCATCACGGTTTGATAGTCGATGTCGTCCGGCTCGACTACGCCGGCGTCCGGATTCCCGAGCGCCCATACGATGCCGGCCAGGATGCCGGCCACCACCTGCAGGCTCGTTGCGTCGTTATGCGGCGCGAGTCGACGGGCTTGCGGCGTGGTCAGACGGGAGCCGTACCAGTAGACTCCGTTGTCGTTTCCCATCAACAGCACGCCGAGTTCGTCGGCGCCATCGACGATCTCATCGCGCATGATCCGCTTTTGGTCCTGCAGGCGCCAGCCTCGTCCGGCGAACTCGTCGATCGAAAGAAATGCATCGTCGCAGGGCCGATAAGCATAGTGCACCGTCGGACGGTAGATCACTTCGCCATCCTTGCGAAGTGTCAGATGGTCGGCGATGGAGATCGACTCTCCGTGCGTAATGAGGAACCCATGATAACTACCGGCGAGCGGCGTCCAACTGCGTACGCGGGTCGCGAGTCCCGGGCGTTGCAGGTAGATCGCCGCATCACTGCCGAATCCGTGCCGACGCGCGTCCGCAGGCCAATGCCGTTCATGCGTACCCCATCCAAGTTCCGCCGGCTGCATGCCCTCTTCCACGAAAGCGTCGACGGACCACGTATTGACGAATTCGTTTCGCGCCTTGCGGCATTTGGCGACCTGGAAGTCCCGCTCCGCTACGTGAATCGCCTTGATGTTCAGCCGGTGTGCGAGCGCAGCCCAGTCCTCGTAGCTGCGCAGCGCTGTTGCCTCGATGCCGCTGTTGGAGGCCATATCGAGCAGCGCCTGTTTTACGAACGCCGAAGCCAGTCCGGGGTTCGCGCCTTGCGTGAGAACGGCGGTCGGACCGTCGCGCTTGTCGAGGCGAAAGGCCAGCAAAGCTTCGCGAAGCGCATAGTTGCTGCGCCTGGAGGCGGAACGATCGGGATCGGTCGACTCTCCTTCCCATGGCTCGATGGATGTGTCGAGATACAGCGCGCCACGAGACCAGCAGAAACGCACGAGCGATTCGCTCGACACGTTCACTGACAGATTCAGCACGAGGTCGCCTCTTTTGACGTAGCCAGCGAGCAGCGCCTCGAAGTTGTTCTCCGACAGCGCCTGCTCGACGACGCTCAGCCCGCATTCGCGAGCGATCGCCGTATCGTTGCCGGGCGGGCAAAACACGGTCACGTGTTTCGGGCAAACATCGATGTGCCTGAAAAGTATCGGTAGCAGCGAACTCGCGATGCTTCCTAGTCCAATGATCACGATATTGCCGTGACAAACGGCGTGCTTTGTCCAATTCACCTGCGCGCTCATCTCTGCTCCCAGCCACAGCGCTTCGGTATGCGCCTGTTCTCGGCCCGGTCTTTGTGATCCATCGTGTCGGTCCGTACCAACCCGCCAGCATTCCGCATTCCGTATTCCGCATTCCGCATGCCGCTGCCCGCCTCCGTCGCAACCCTCGCGAGCGGCGAGGCTCGCGTGCGCATACGGCCGCGCCGGTTCGCCGGGAACGCGGGTTGCTAAAGATGCATCGTCAATACGAAACGCATAACGGAGACAGCCATGGGCTGCGCGCTTTTCGCGGCCGAACGGCGCGACCCGTTCAGTTGCGGGAGAAAAGCGATGTCCATTCAGGAATACGCGCTGTATCGCGGCTGCAATATCGAGGTAAACGTCTCGCTATCGAAGACGCATTGGCTCGGCGGTAAATATCGCCGCTATCGCGTGTCATGGACCGTGAGATTGCCCGGCAATCCGCAACAGGAACGGGTCAGCTTTCCTGAGCAGTTCGATTTTCTGACTGAGCGGGAGGCGTTCAAGTATGGAGAAAATCGGGCGCACACCTATGTCGATTCGATGTTGTCGACACCTTCTCAAAGACGCAGGCTGCGCGACGAGGTCGCGCAGCCCGACACGCGCCATGACGTTTGATGGCTCCAGCTGGCGCGGACCCTTTTGCTGAAGGCCGGCGAGCCGTCGCGTGAGGCGTGCAAGGCCTCCGCGCAACTCGGGAAGGTCGATGCCGAGACTTCTCGCCCGTTCGTGCGCATCCAGCGGCAGCGTGATGTTGCGCGCCGGCGCATGACCCATGCCACGCGGGAATCGGGTTGTAATATGCTAACCAGCAAATGCTCCGCGAGCGGCTTGGGCGACACCAATCGAACTCGACGGAGCCCCGTGGAGGGACAGCATGAGAGGCTTCCTTCTGGCATTGGCATGCGCGTGCGAGCTGTCGGCGGCCACGGCGCAGGATTTATTACCTGCCCCTTCGACTTCAGCGCCGGTCGCCGCGACGGACTTTCTGGCCATGGCGAAGCGAGTGGTCGACGCCGCTTCGCGACCCGCTGCGCCCTGGAGCGGGCCGCGCAATGGCCCGCGCGCGCAATCCGGAAAGCATATCGCCGTGGTCGCCGAGGATTTGCGCAACGGCGGCATCCTCGGGGTGGTCGATGGTGTGCTGGAGGCGGCCAAGGTCATAGGCTGGCGCGTCAGGATCTTCGATTCCGGCGGTACGGCCGAGCTCCGTCTGAAGATGCTCGCGAATGCGCTGGCAGGCCACCCCGACGGTCTGATCCTCGCCGGGGGCGACGCACATGCGCTGCTCCCCGCACTGCGGCAGTTTGCCGACAGCAACATCCCGATCGTCGGCTGGCACGTGGCGGCGCGGGCCGGACCCGTGCCAGGCACGCCCGTCGCGATGAACGTCTCGACGGATCCGCTCGAGGTTGCACGGGTGACCGCGCTCGCGGCCGTCGTGCAGTCTGCCGGACATGCGGGCGTCGTCATCTTCTCCGATACCGGTTTCCGGATCGCACAGGAAAAGGCGGACGCAATGGCTGCTGTCGTTCGCAAGTGCAGTGGCTGTACCCTGCTTGAAGTGCGCGACGTGGCGATCTCGCGCAGCGAGAAGCTGGTGCCAGAAGCGACACGTGCCCTGCTCGCGCGTTACGGCCCGCGCTGGACCTGTGCGCTGGGGATAAACGACATCTACTTCGACTACGCCGTGCCGGTATTGACGCAGGCGGGAATACCAAACGCCGCAATGATCATGCTGTCGGCCGGCGACGGCAGCGAGTCCGCCTTCCTGCGCATCCGCACGGGTACGTTCCAGACGGGGACCGTCGCCGAACCCCTGAATCTGCACGGCTGGCAGTTGGTCGACGAACTGAACCGGCTTTTCGCCGGAGAAGGCGTAACGGGTTACGTGAGCCCCGTGCATCTCGTCACGGCGGACAACATCGCCGCTGACGGCGGCGATCACCTGCTCTACGATCCTGACAACGGCTATCGCGACATTTATCGTAGGATCTGGCAACGCCCGTGAAACTGCCATTCCCACAATCGCTGACCGCTCAGTTTGCGCTCGTCGCCTCGTGCCTTGCCGCGCTGGTGGTCGTGATCGGCGCCACGTCGATCTACTCGTTGGCCACTTCGGCCTACTCGATCCGTCAGCTGGCCGAACAGCGGCTCGCCCGCCTCGTGGATGCGCAGGATCTCGTGCAGCACACGCTGACGATCGAACGCCTCGCCTTGCAGCTGTCTAGCGACGATACGGTTGAAGCCGTGCGCGAGACGCATCGGCAGGTGCTCGAACAGTTGGCATCCTTCGACGGCCTGGTTAGCCGGCTGGCCTCGGCGACCACGAGCGAAGACCCAGGTGTCGACCCGCTGACACTTTATCGGTCGAGCCAACGCTTTCGCAACATCGTCAACATCGAGGCGCAGGTGCGCGAGACCGCGCTCGCCCGCCGGGGTGCCTCGGCGTCGGTGCAACCGGCAGGCGTGTCGCTGGCCAGCCTCGACGCGGATCTGCGCGGCGCGGCCGACGCGCTCGCCGCCGCGGCGCACCGGCAGTCGGATGATTTGACGAGCGAATACCGCGAAGCAGTCCAGGATCTGGCCGCTCGCGCAGATCGCACCCGTAAATGGGTGGCAGGCGGACTCGCTGTCAGCCTGTTGCTCACCTGGCTAATCGCCCGCGAATTCCTCGGGCGCCATGTGGTGGCGCGCCTGCGCCGCGTCAGCCATTTTCTGCGACATGGCGATGCCGGGAACGCGCAAGCTGGCGTCCCCGTGCACGGCGGCGACGAGATTGCCGATATGGCGCGTGCTGTCGAGCAGTTCCTCGAAGACCGACGCCAACGCCGCCAGGCCGAGCAGGCGCTAAAAGAGCTCAACGCCGGACTCGAGGCACGCGTCGCCCAGCGGACGGCGGAACTCAGTACGGCGCTCGCGGGTCAGGCCGCCGAAATCGCCGAACGTCAGCACGCCGAAGATGCGCTTCGGGAAAGCGAGAACTTTCTTAACAGCATCATCGAAAACATCCCGGACATGGTCTTCGTCAAGGAGGCCGAGACCTTCCATTTCGTGCGCTTGAACAAGGCGACGGAGCAACTTCTCGGCTACCGGCGCGAGGAGTTCCTCGGCCGCTCCGTCCACGACCTGTTTCCCGTCGACGAGGCCAATTTCTTCGCGCTGAAGGATCGCGAGGTGCTGGAGTCGCGGCAAATGATCGACATACCGGAGGAGCCGGTTCATACGCGCCATGGACTTCGCCTCGTGCACACGATGAAGATCCCGATCGTCGATGTGCGCGGCGAGCCCCGGTTCCTGCTCGGTATCTCGCGTGATATCACGGAGCAAAAGCATGCCGAAGCGGAGTTGCGGCGCTATCGCGAGCACCTCGAAGACATGATTCGCGAGCGGACAGCGGAACTAGCCGTTGCCAAGGAGCGTGCCGATGCGGCCAATCAGGCGAAGAGTCAGTTTCTGGCACACATGAGCCACGAACTGCGCACGCCACTCAACGGAATTCTTGGGTACGCGCAAATCCTCAAGCGCGACACGACCCTCGATCAGCACCAGCTCGACGGACTTGCAGTGATCCAGCGCAGCGGCGAACACCTGCTTACGCTCATCGACGACATCCTGGATATCGCCAAAATCGAGGCCGGGAGAATGGAACTCAATCTGTCCGACGTCCCGCTCGAACAGTTCGTCTCTTTTATCGCCGAGACGATACGGGTGAAGGCTACGGAAAAAGGTCTGGCCTTCGTTTGCGAGATGCCGCCGGATCTGCCCGCGTGTGTGCGGGCGGACGAAATACGGTTGCGCCAGGCGCTGCTCAACCTGCTGTCGAACGCGATCAGATTTACCGAGCAGGGAAGCGTGCGTCTGCGCGTCGCTTTCACACCGCCGACGCGACTATGTTTTGAAGTCCGCGACACCGGCATCGGCATAGATCAAGGGCGTCTGGAGGAAATCTTCAGTCCTTTCGAGCAGGTCAGCGAGGACCATCATCGCTTTGGCGGTACGGGCCTCGGGCTAGCCATTAGCCGGCAACTCGTGCGCCTGATGGGAGGCGAGATCCATGTCGAAAGTCGCCGCGATATAGGCAGCGCCTTTTCGATCGAGCTGGACGTCGAGGTGGTAGCGCCTTGCGCCGCTGTCGCCACGCCCGAACGGATCGTGAGCGGCTACAGAGGGCCGCGCAAGACTATCCTCGTTGTGGATGACGTAGCGGAGAACCGTGCCGTGATGGTCGATATGCTCGGTCCGCTCGGATTCGACATGGCGCAGGCGGGTAATGGATCTGAAGCAATGGAGAAAATCGAATCCCTGCATCCTGCGCTCGTCCTGATGGACGTGGTCATGCCCGGGACGGACGGCCTCGAAGCCACGCGTCGCTTGCGCCAGATGGCCGAGTTCCGGGACCTCCCGATCGTCGCAGTCTCCGCACGCGCGTCGAGAACCGATGCGGCGCAAAGTCTGGAGGCCGGCGCAAATGCCTTTCTGGCCAAACCGATCGACTTCGGCCAGCTATTGTCCGTCGTCGCGGCGCTCCTGAATGTCGAGTGGATCGATGCAGCTTCAGAGGCGCAAGTCACTGAAGCGGGACCATCTGCTGTACCCGCCGTCGCGCCTCTTCCCGACGACTTGAAGGCGCCCCCGCCGGAGGAAATTCAAGCGCTGCATTACCTCGCGCGACTCGGCGATATGCGTGCCATTGCGCAACACGCGCAACACTTGACCGAGCTCGACGAGCGCTATCGACCCTTCGCGGACCACCTCCTCAGGTTGGCGAAGGCTTACCGGTCCAAGTCGATTCTCAATTTCGTCGAGCAATATCTGGAAGGAAGATAAATCCGATGATTTGCGCCGCGGAACGTGAATCGCTTGGCCTTACCTTCCAACAGCATCGAGCGGAATGTGAATCGAAACCATGGTGCCCGCGCCGGGCGCGCTGTCGATTGAAAGCGATCCGCCGATCAGCCGCGCGCGCTCGTTCATGCCGAGCAGGCCATATGAATAGTCGCGCCTCACGACTTGCTGATCGAAGCCTCGGCCGTCGTCACGCACCTGCAGCAGGAGCTCCGCCGCTGTCGAAACAAGCGTCACCTCGACATGTGTGGCGTCGGCGTGCCGCGCGACGTTCGTCAGCGACGCCTGTGCGATGCGAAACAGGGCCGTCGCATGGGCGTCGGACAACGCGGGGTCGCCGCCTTCGATGCGCAATTCACACGCAATCGCATGGCGGCGGTTGAACTCCTCGACAAGCCATTCGAGCGCAGACACGATTCCGAAGTTGAGCGCGGCAGGCCGCAAATGGCTCGCGACATTGCGCACCATCGAGATCGTGCCTTCGACCAGTTGCCGCATATCATCGGCTTTCTTCGACGCTTCCGCGTCGTGCGCTATGCGCATCTTGAGCAACGACACGTCCATCTTGAGCGCAGTCAGCAATTGGCCCAGTTCGTCGTGAATCTCCATCGCAATGCGCTTTCTCTCTTCCTCGCGGATCGCCTCCATATACGCGGACAGTTCGCGCTGCTGCTCGCGCGATTCGACGAGTTCCTGTTCCATCTGCTTGCGACCCGTAATGTCGTTCAGGCCGACATAGATCGCGGGAGCATCGTCATAAGTCGCGACGCGCGCCGTCGCCATCGCCCAGAACCGTGTACCGTCCGCACGCCGGAACTGTATCTCCCTATCGCGCAAGCTGCCCTCCTTGCGCAGATGCTCGATCAGACGCTCGCGCTCCCCGCGGTCGGCGTAGAAATCCGCGATATTGGCGGACAAGCGTTCGTCCATGCCGAAGAGTTCGCGCAGCGGCTGATTCGTGTACAGGATGTGCCCGTCAGGCATCGAGGTGATGCACAGCGGCACCGGGCTCGTTTCGACAATCGCGCGAAAGCGGGCCTCGCTTGCCTGCAAGCACGCGTTCGCGCGCGCCAGTTCTTCCGTACGCAACGCAACACGCCGCTCGAGATCGTCGCGCGCTTGCGATAACGCAGCCTCCGTTTCCTTGCGCATGGCCACTTCCGCCAGCAGTTGCCGGTTTTGCGCGAGAACCCGCTTATGCATCACCCGCAGCTCGAGATGCACGCCGACGCGCGCGACCATCTCGTCGACGCGCAACGGCTTGGTCACATAGTCGACGCCACCTGCAAGAAAACCTTCGACGCGGTCCTCGTTGCCCGTCAGCGACGTCATGAACAGGACGGGAATATCACGCGTGCGCTCATCGAGCTTGAGGCGTCGACAGGTCTCGAAGCCGTCGATGCCCGGCATCTTCACGTCGAGCAGGATCACATCGGGCTGCGAGAAGACCGCGCGCTCCAACGCTTCGATACCGTCGAGCGCCACCAGCACGCGTATGCCTCGCGCTTCGAGACTGTCGACAACTACGCCGAGATTGCCCGGCGTATCGTCGACTATCAGAATAGTGCCGGTCTGCGCGACCGGGGTGGCGAAATGGCTCATGATGCGGTGTTCCCTTTCCGAGACCGCTCAACGAGTTGCAGGCTGTCCTATTCTGCACTCGATGTCAGAGCCTGGTCTATCGCGCGCTCGACGGTTTTGAAACGTCCGATGAAACAGCTGCACCGCGGCCTCACTGCCGCCGCACGCTGCTCGCCTCTCGCCGCTCGCACGCTTTGCTCCGTTCTTCTGCGTTTTTTGCTGCGTTGCGGCTCGCTATTGCGCCGCCTCGCCCACCACGGCCAGCAGCCGGACTGCGCGAGGCTCGGTCAGTTCGTCGATCAGGTCGGCTACTTCGCACAGCGCGCGAAAGTCATACTCGCTGATCTGCTCCGCGTGATTGCGACGCAATTCGCGCATCGTTTCGCCCAGCCGTTTGAGCGCGTTGGGCGTGCTGTCGATCAGCGGCCAGCAGTGCATCAAATATGCGAGCGATTTCACGCTGCGCGCCTCGCACCACGTGTCGAATAGTCGTAGACATATCGAGTCGATTTGTTCGACGACGTTCTCCCGCTCCGACAGATAGCCCATCATGATCCATCAATTCGACATTGCATTTCGATACCTCATCATCTATGAGCAGAAGTCGTATCGCATTCAGTGCAAGCTGGAAAACCAGGGTGACACATCCTGATTCGCGTGTCAGGAAACCCTTAGGCCATGCCGATTCCGATGGAGCAAATCCTGACGGCTAAAACCAGCCCTTCCTGAGACGACATTCCGCCGGTGCCGATAGGACGCACTCGCCGATCGCCATAGCATCGACGCATCGTGCATCGAGGGGGGAAATCATGGTGGGCAACATATCGCTGCGTTCTCAGGTCGAAAAACTCATCGGCCCGCAGGACGTGATCCAACTGCGCCGGTGGCTCAGCGACTGGTACGACTATGTATTCGCCGTGGGCTACATCCACCCGCCGTTCACACTCGACGAGGCGACAGCCGACCGGCTCGAAGGCTACTTCAAGGCGGGCCTGACGCCAGCCGAAGGTGCGATCCTGTTCTTCGGCATCGTGCATTGAGAGGCGAGCGGCGAGGTTCGAAGAGTTCTACGGATCTGCCGGCAAGCCTTGCCTCACAAGCGCCAGGGGAAACCCCCTTTGATCGCATGAGCGGGTCCGACCGCCAGTTCATCCGGCAGATCGTTTGCGACCTTTTCCTTGCGCGCGAGGACCGTGCCATTTTTCTTCGTCAAGAAGCCGATCGAATAGACGATTACGGACCGTATCATCCAGCGGCGACATGCCCAGCAGCGAGTGAAACGCGAGGCCACTGGCGGCAAAGTAGCGCAGCAACGACAAATCCGCGTCTGCCGCCTCGTCGTGCAACGCCTTCATTTTCGCTTCGTCCGACGTCTTCATTCCGTCCAGCAGGTTCGGGCTCTCGATAATCGCCGCAAGCACGGCCCGTGCGACGGAGTGCGGCTGATTGACCGACTCCCGGTAAATGGCGATCTGGGCCGCCAGGGTCGGTTCGGCTTTCGACGCGCCCTCCTTTGCCACATAGTCACGAGCAATCTGCTCGAACTGTTGCCGCTGATACTCGAGTAACGCACCAAGCACGCCTTGCCTGGTGCGGAATTGATGCAACAGTCCGCCCTTGCTGATGCCGCTTTCGCGCGACAAGGAATCGAACGTCAGTCCGCCCACTCCTTCCCGGGTCAGTATGACGAGAGCGGCATCAATTGCTTTCTTGCGGGATATCTCCGAGCGGGTCTGGTTGTCCATTGTCGATATTGATGACGTCGCAACCGAGGCGTTGCTGGCCCGATTGCTGTCGCGTCGCGATGGTATTGGGTGGGCACCCGGCGTGGCGAATGCGTGTCGGCACACCACCCCCAACCCGTTACCGCAAGGGGGCAGTCGCCGTATTTCGGGAATTGTACCGCCGCGGGCGGCATAAAAACAAACCGGGTAGACGGTTTACATTCAGTTTGGACGATGCTACTGTTCGATCCCATCGGTTCTCGCTCATTCAAGGCCCCGCCGCTCAGTCAGGCCACCTCTTCAAGGAACACAACATGTTCACGCACAAGCTCGTCCCGCTTCTTATTTCGGTCACGGCCGCGTTATCTCTCGCGGCGTGCGCTGGTGTGCAGCCTGTCGCCTACACGGCTATTTCATCGTCGTCGCAATTGAAGCAAAACCGCGATGGCGATTCGGGCAAGGTGCCCTACAAATACGCGGCGCCGGTTAACTGGTCGCGGTACACCCAAGTCATTCTGGAACCCGTCGCCGTGTACCAGGGCACCGACAACCAGTTCGGCGACGTGAAGAACGAGGACCGGACCGAGTTGGCCAATTACATGGCGGAGACTTTCGCGAAGAAACTGGCCAAACGGTTCGACACTGCGAAGCAGGCCGGCCCGAACACGCTGCGAATCAAGCTCACGCTGACCGGTGCGGAAAAAACGACACCGATCGTCGGTCAGGTCATGCATTTCGACATTGCCGGCAATCTCTATAACGGTGTTCAGGCGGTCCGTGGGGGACAGGGCGCATTCGGCGGGTCGGTTTCCTATGCTGTGGAAATCTATGACGGCAGCAGCGGGAAACTGCTGAAAGCCTACGTCTCGAAGCAGTACCCGAACGCAATGAATCTCCCGGCCGCTTTCGGTTCTCTCAGCGCCGCCAGGACGGGCCTTGACAAGGGCGCCGATGCGCTCGTGGATCAACTCCACTGAATTTACGACTCCCGATCCCATCATGTCTGCACTTACCGATGTCGATGCTGCATTCGCGTGCCCGCCTTTGATGGTCGCCATCGTCTTCTCTGTGGCGTACCTGCTGGTTGGCATTCCAGTCCATTTCACGCGCGGTGCGCTCGCGAGGGACGTGCTCGGTACGTTGGCAGGCGTTTTCGCTGCACTCGTCTATATCACGTGGGTTCTCGGGTTCCATGCAAACATTCATTCCCCGCTACGGTGAGTCCGCGGTGTGCCGACCTTGCCCACGAGCGACTGCCGCTTCCCCGTAATACCCGGTCTGCTTACCCACGACCCAGACGCCTTGTCTTTTAGGCACGGCCTGCAGGCTCATACGCTGGCAACCGGACACGGAGAACGGATAAAACCATGTTGAGTGCCTGTCGCGAATGCGACTTTCTTCAAGCGGTCACGCGACTCCCGGATGGCGGTGCGGCGCGTTGTGCACGTTGTGGCGCGGTTCTCTACAAAAGCTCGCCTGCCACATCCGGTCGCGCGCTGGCGTTCACGCTCGCTGCCGCCGTCCTGTTTGCGATCGCCAACTGCTTTCCGATATTCGGGTTCCGGCTTCACGAGACGCTCGTTGAAACCACACTTCTCGGAGCCGCTTCGTCGCTCTACGCAGAGGGCATGTGGCCCATCGCAGGCCTGGTTATTGTGACGACGCTGTTGATGCCAGCACTCAACATTGCCGCAATGATCTATCTGCTTCTCCCGTTGCATCTCGGCCGAATTCCGCAACGGCCGGAACAAGCGCTGCGGGTGCTGCGACACGTCGCCCCTTGGGCAATGATCGAGGTGCTCGTGCTTGCCATGCTCGTTGCGCTCGTCAAACTCCAGCACATCGCAGACGTCGTCCCGGGAGTCGGAATCGCTGCATTCGTCGCGCTGATGGTGTTGCTGGCCGCCGCAACCGCTGCTTTCTCCAGCCCTGAGATCTGGGCGAGTAGCGAGTCTTCCCCGGCGCATGTCGGCATTTCACCCGCTGGGTGGAGCACTTCCACCGGGACCACGGCGGCACGGGTCGGTCTGGCCTCCTGTCAACTTTGCGGCCTGCTCTCAAAGCCGCTCGCGCCTGACCACCCCGGAACCTGCCCGCGTTGCGGCTCGGTACTGCATCTGCGCAAGCCCGACAGTCTCGCTCGCACGTGGGCATTTCTATTGGCCGCCATGGTTCTCTACATACCGGCCGTTCTGCTCCCGGTCATGATGACAAGTACTTTGTTCGGCGCTCAATCGGACACGATCCTCAGCGGCGTTGTCTTTCTGTGGAGCTCCGGATCGCGGCTGCTCGCCGTGATCGTATTCATCGCAAGTATCCTGGTGCCCGTGCTCAAAATCCTGTCGTTGGTTTTTCTCGCCTGGACCACCCAGGCAAGATCTCCGCTCATTCCTGGCAGGCGAACCCGGATCTATCGGCTGATCGAGTTCGTGGGCCGCTGGTCAATGCTCGACATCTACGTCATCTCGATTCTGGTGGCTTTCGTGCAATTCGGCGAAATTGCGACGATCGATGCGGGACCCGGTGCGATCGCGTTCGGGGCGGTGGTCGTGCTGACGATGTTTGCCGCATTGTCGTTCGACCCACGACTCATCTGGGACGCCGTGGAGCCCGAAAGTGAATAACCCGTCTGGAGGGAGCGGCGAGCGGAACGCATTCAACCTACCGGTCGCAGTCGTTGCGCAACCGCCGCGTTGGCGCCTGCAGTTCGTCTGGCTCGTGCCGCTTGTCGCACTCCTGATCGCCGGCGGGCGGTGCAGTCCATCATGCAAAGAGGCCCGACCATCACGATCGGTTTCGCCACCGGTGACGGAATCGAGGCCGGCAAGACAAAGATCAAGTTCAAGAACGTCGATATCGGCGTGATCAAAAGCCTCGAACTTTCCGACGATCACAAAACCGTGATAGCTCACGCGGAGATGTCTCCCGATTCCGCTAGCATGCTCGTTGACGACACCCGCTTCTGGGTGGTTCGACCGCGCATATCGGGCGGCACGGTATCGGGGATCACCACCTTGATATCCGGCGCTCACATCGGTATGGACATCGGTACTTCGCAGACAGCGCGTCGCGCTTTCGCCGGTCTCGAGTCGCCCCCGGTCCTCGCATCCGGGACACCCGGACGCGAGTTCGTACTGAAGAGCGGCACCATCGGTTCGCTGGACGTCGGCTCACCGGTTTTCTTCCGGCGGCTCCAGGTCGGCCGGATCGTCTCCTACGCGCTCGACGCCGACGGGGCCGGCATGACCATCCACGTTTTCATCAATGCCCCTTACGACCGGTACGTGACCCATGACACACGTTTCTGGCAGGCGAGCGGCGTCGATGTAACGCTGGACACGACCGGCGTCAAAGTCAACACTGAATCGCTGGTATCGATCCTGATTGGCGGCCTCGCCTTCGAAACCCCGCCCGATTCGTCCGACAAGGTTGAAGCGCAGGCCCAACATGCCTACGAGCTTTTTGGCAGCCGCGGCGAGGCCATGAAGCGACATGACGCCATCGTCGACAAATACGTGCTGACTTTCAACGAGTCCGTGCGCGGCTTGACCGTGGGTGCGCCGGTCGATTTCCGGGGAATCGTCATCGGCGAGGTGTCGGCGATCCGCGTGCACTTCGATCCGGTCAGGAAGGAATTCAGCATTCCGGTCGAGGTCAGCATCTTTCCCGAACGACTGGTCTCGCGAGAAGACTGGCAAAGAGATGCCGGCAGTACGCCGCCGGAGCGAAAAGCGTTTGCGGGCTACCTCGTGTCGAAGGGATTGCGCGCGCAACTGAGAACAGCGAGTCTGCTCACCGGACAACTTTATGTGTCGATCGATTTCTTCCCGGCTGCGCCCAAAGCGGCCGTCGACTGGAATGAAAAGGTACCGCAATTGCCAACCGTGCCAGGCAACCTGCAGGGCTTACAGGAGTCGATCACGACGCTCGTCGCGAAGCTAAACAGGATTCCGTTTGACGGAATCAGCGCAGATCTGCACAAGACGCTCAGCGATGCGGACACATTGCTGAAAATCATCAATACCGATATTGCGCCTGGGGCAAAAGAAACGCTGAGCGCGGCTCGTGAGGCGCTGACCTCCGCGAACAGTGCGCTGCAAAGCGACTCGCCGTTACAGCAGCAGACGGCCGAAACAATGCGTGAATTATCGCGCGCTGCGGCGTCGATCCGCTCGCTCGCGGAATTCCTCGAACGTCATCCGGAATCGCTGATCCGTGGCAAGCGGGAGGATCCGCCATGAACAGACTGATATCGCTATCCTTGTCGATCATCGTAACCGGCTGTCTGGTGGCGTGCACTGCCCCGCCCGCGTCGAAGTTTTACACATTGAGCCCTGTCCGGATTACCCGCACCTCACCGGCCGTCGAACGCGTTGCGATCGCGTTCGATCCGGTTACGCTTCCCGAACTCGTCGATCGACCGCAGATGGTCGTGCGGCTGGAGCCGAACCGGGTGTCGATCGATGAGTTCGCTCGCTGGGCGGAGCCTCTCAAGAACCAGATTCCGCGCGTATTGGCCGCGGATCTTGAGCAGATCATCCCGGGTGCGATCGTATCCACGTACCCGCAACATGCCGACGATACGGCGTACCGAGTTTCGGTTGACGTGCAGACCTTCGATTTGTCGGCGGACGGGACGGTGAAGCTGGCCGTGCTCTGGTCTGTGCGTGCGCCGAAGCTGGGCGATAGAGTAAGCGGACGCTCTGTCGTATCTGGAAATGCTCGAGGTAGGAGGTACGACGCCTTCGTGAGCGCGCACGACAGGGCGCTCGAATGCGTTGCCTGGGACATCGCCTCAGCCACGTATTCGATGATGCATCCGTGAAAACGCAAGATTTCGGGTTCGCAAGGCGATGCGGCCCTGCGTCACGGATCTCATCATCTCTAGATACAGGCACGCTCTATCTGGCGGGTGACTAGCGGTGTAGACGCTGGTCAGTACCGCACGTAATGGCGAGCGTACTGTTCCAGCGAAACGTCGCAATTCTTCTAGCGCCGGGCCGACGCATGTATTCAAATGACGATGCCCCCGCAGCCTCCGACCCGCGAATGCCAGAGCGGGCCTTGCACTGAATGGAGCATTCTTGAAACCGTGGAGCAGTTTGGCTGGACGCTGAGCCGGCCGCGCGCCGCTCGAATAGTTTTCTGCAGATCGGGATTACCGTGCAAACTTACATTGGACCATCTGAATCCGCAGTTGCTAGCAAAGCGGCTCTGTTCAAGGTTGCTACCGATCGCGGTCATATCATCATGAGCGTGGACTCCGATCAAGACAAGAACGAAGAGCGCGCAATCGTTGAAGTCCGGCGCGATGCTTTGCTGGGGCTATGGCGGAACTGGACCACAACTGAAAACGAACTCGTCTGCTCGTCTCGTGCACCATCGACCCCGCTGAGAAGAAAGCTTGCGTTCGCCGACGAAGCTTTCATGCTGGGCAGGATCGCCCCTATACCGCTGGCTGAAGTTCGATGCCGGGTGCGTCCGCAATCGATTGCTCGATCGACCAATGCATCGTCCTTTGTTCAAACGACGACCCAGCCGTATGTGTGTGTGGCCGATGGCATCGACCGCATGCTCTGGCTCACTTCGACCGGGGCACGCTGCTTTCCGGTCGTGTGCCTGGTACCCGAGGCTCCGTTGCTTTCCCGGCTGGCCGGCACGCCTCGCAGCCAATGGGTCCGGGTTTCAGAACTATTGCGACGCTGAATCGGATGCGCGCGCGTGCGGGCAGTCGGTGAGAACCACCTGCGTGAAGGCGAATACGCATACGTTTCGCTACGACGCCTAAAACGTTAGGCACCCTCACCACCCGCGATCGCTTTAAGCCGGCGATAAAGCGTGCGCTCGCTCAAACCGAGCTGCGCGGCAAGCTCACTGCGCTTCCCGCGGAATTGCGCCGCTGCGCTCGCGAGTTCCGCATCGGTGAGCTTGCGCGGCAAGCCCAGACCCACGACCAGCGATTCCTTCGCCGCGCCGGAAGCCTTTTCGCGGACCGCCTCGGGCAAGTGTTCCGGGCGGATCACGCCGCCGTCGGCGAGCAGATTGGCGCTCGAGCACGTTGCGCAATTCGCGGATGTTGCCGGGCCACGCATAGGCGCGCAACAGCGCCAACGCCTCGGTGCTTACGGCTCGTCGCGCCGGTGAACGCGCCTTTCTCGAAGCCGAACAACTCGCTTTCGAACAGCGTCTCGGTGATGCCCGAGCAATCCACCACGACGAACGGCCCCTGGCCGCGGCTGCTCGCTTCGTGCACCGCAGGCGCGAACAGCTCCTTGCCGGTGCCCGATTCGCCGAGCAGCAGCACGGGCAGCATCGAAGGCGCGACGCGCTGCAAAGCGGAAATCGCCTCGTTGAACGCGGGCGCGCGCCCGACCAGACCTTCGGAGCTTGGCCGCGCGGACGCGCTCCTGACCGTGGCGAGACGTTCGACATAGGCGACGATGCGTGCGTGCCGGTCGAAGATCGGCCGCAATTCGACGTCCACGTGCTCCGGGCCTCTCGGGGTGTGATGGATATGCAGCACGCGATCCGCACTGCGATTTTCCGTCGCGCGTTTCATCGGGCAGTGCTCGCCCGCCTGATCGCACGGCACGTCGTAGTGATGGGAAACCTGATAGCAGCGGCGCCCGATGTGCGCCTGGCCTTCGACGCCGAACTGGCGTTGATACGCGCGGTTCGCGGCCAGAATCTGATAGTGCGGATCGAGCACGATCGCCGGTTGCGGATCGTGCTCCAGATACGACACCAACGTGCTCACGTCGGGTACCACTGCGGCCACGCCGTCAGGCGCGCCAAAGGATTGCGACGGAAGCATCTGCCACCGCCCGAAAGCGATGGCGTGTCGTACATCAAGGTACCGGTCGATGCGCTGTAAGCGCGACGGCGTAATACAAACAGGAGGACCCTACATGCGGAACATGAAACTCACGGACCCTTCGAATCCAGCGGCAGACACGCTCGCCGCCGCATCGCAACGGATGCGGCCGACGCACCGGCACGACGTGGTGATCGTCGGCGCCGGCGCGGCAGGTATCGCGACGGCATCGAGCCTGCTCGCGCGCTGTCCCGATCTCGACATCGCGGTCATCGATCCCGCCGACACGCACTATTACCAGCCCGGCTGGACGATGGTCGGCGCCGGCGTGTTCGCCCCGGAAACGACGGCACGTCCGATGACGACCGTGCTGCCCATGAAGGTGAAGCGGATCAAGACCGCCGTCACGCGCTTCGAGCCGGCGCAAAACCTCGTGATTCTCGACGACTCGCGCGCCGTCGAATACCGCCAGCTAGTGGTGCGCCCCGGCCTCAAACTCGACTGGAACGCGATCGACGGCCTCGTCGACACGCTCGGGCGCAACGGCGTCACGTCCAATTACCGCTACGACCTCGCGCCGTACACGTGGAAGCTGACGCAGCAACTCGAAACGGGTCGAGCCATTTTCACGCAGCCGCCGATGCCGATCAAATGCGCCGGCGCGCCGCAAAAAGCGATGTATCTCGCGTGCGATCACTGGCGGCGCAGCGGTCGGCTGCAACATATCGGCGTCGAGTTCCGCAACGCCGGCGCGGCGCTGTTCGGCGTCGCCGACTGCGTGCCTGCGTTGATGCAATACGTCGAGCGTTACGGCATCGCGCTGAACTTCGGCTCCGCGCTGAGTGCGGTCGATGGCGACGCGAAGATGGCGAGATTCACACACACGTTTGCCGATGGCAGCAAGGAAAGCTTCGAGACCGGCTTCGACATGCTGCACGCCGTACCGCCGCAAAAGGCGCCCGACTTCATCCGCGACAGCGCGCTCGCCGATGCGGCCGGCTGGCTCGATGTCGATCATGCCACGCTACGGCACAAGCGCCACGAGAACATCTTCGGCCTCCGGCGACTGGCCGCTTTCGCTGGACCTGGCCGACCGCAGCCGCGCCCGCGGCCACCGGGTCGCTGACCGGATTGATGACGGGTATGCTCGGCGTCGGCGGCGGCTTCATCATGGTGCCGATGATGCGCAAGCTGATCGACGTGTCGATGCACGGCATCGTCGCGACTTCGTTGATGGTGATCGCGCTCGTGGGCAGTGGCGGCGTTCTCGCAACGGCCACCCACGGCGCAACACTTCCACTCGAAGTCGCGTTGTGGTTCACTGGCGCCACCGCCGCCGGGATGCTCAGCGGACGGCTCGCGTCGCATCGCATCGCCGCCCATCATGTGCAGTTGGGCTTTGCGAGCATCCTCGTGTGCGTGGCGCTCGGCCTGCTGGTCAAAGCGGCGCTGATGTAAGCGCTGCCGCAACCCACCCAACAATCAAACGGAGCGAACCATGATCGATCTCGACCATTTCACCCCGATCGCCTCCCTGTGCGGAGGCCTGCTGATCGGCGTCGCGGCTGCGGCGATGGTGCTTTTGCTGGGCCGCATCGCCGGAATCAGCGGGATAGTCGGCGGCCTGCTGCGCTGGACGAAGCGCGACGGCGCATGGCGCGCCGCCTTCGTCGCCGGCCTGGTCGTTGCCGCGCTGATCGCGCGCGCGGTCGATGCGCCCGTCGCAATCACCGTCGACGCGTCGGGGCCCGCCGTGATCGCGGCCGGCTTGCTGGTCGGCATCGGCACCCGCTACGGCAGCGGCTGCACGAGCGGACACGGCGTGTGCGGCATTTCACGCGGCGCCACGCGCTCGCTGGTCGCGACGGCGACGTTCATGGCGGCCGGCTTCGTCACCGTCTATATCATTCGACATCTTCTCGGAGCCTAGGATGGCAACAGCTATTTCATTCGTATGCGGGCTGCTGTTCGGCTTCGGCCTGCTGTTGTCGGGCATGGCGAACCCCGCGAAAGTGCAGGGCTTCCTCGATCTCGCCGGACGCTGGAACCCGTCGCTCGCTTTCGTGATGATGGGCGCGGTGGCCGTCGCGGCAATCGGCTTCGCGATCGCGAAACGCCGCGACAGGTCGCTGCTCGGATTGCCGATGCAAATTCCCGCGTCGACGCACGTCACGGCAAGGCTGGTGCTGGGCAGTGGCGCATTCGGCGTCGGCTGGGGAATTGCAGGGTTCTGTCCCGGCCCCGCGCTCGTCGCGCTCGGGCTCGGGTCGGCCAAAGCGTGGGTATTCGTGGCGGCGATGATCGCGGGAATGGCCATCTTCGAGTTATTCGAACGGCGCAGACAGGCGGCCTTGGCGACCGGTTCTTAACCTGACCTTAAGGTGCCGCCGTGTAAGATCCGTTTCGACAGAAACCAACTCACAGGCGCCCCTATGCAAGTCTCGACTGAACACCGCTATGACATCGTCGCCCGTTTGCTCCATTGGCTCGTCGTCGGGCTGGTAGCCGCGCAGTTCGTGATCGGCTGGACGATGCCGGACGTGCACCGCGATACCCTGCCGGACGGCGAAATCGCCTGGCACCTTGGCGTCGGCACCGCACTGCTCGCGGCGATGGTGTTGCGGGTGCTGTGGCGCGTGACTCACCCGTCGCCGCCGGACAATCTGCCGCCGCTGTTTCGCGTCGCCTCCAAAGTCACCCACCTGGCGCTGTACGTGCTGCTCGTGCTGGTGCCGCTGCTCGGCTGGATCAACGCTTCGTCGCGCACGTGGACGGTACGCCTCGGCGGACTTGTTTCGTTACCCTCACTGTCGGCACCGGGCTCGTCATTCGGACATGCAATGGGCGATGTGCATGGCGTTCTGGCGTGGGTGCTGTTCGGTGTCATCTGCCTGCATATCGCTGCGGCAATGTTTCATCAGTTCGTCTCCGGCGACCGCGTTCTACAGCGCATGAAGATCTAGCGCGACCCCGAATAACCAAAGCCGCGGCAACTCAACAAGGCCCCTCTCGATCTCCCGCCTTGCGCGTTCAAGCGCATGCGCGGGAATAAATCGGCGTGCGCGCTCGTTCTGGAGTCTGGAGAAAGCGCTTCGCGCAGGCAAGCATCAACCCCAACGCGGCATCAGCTTGCCCCACTACGCCGATGTAAATGCGACGCCGGTCATGCCGAGCGCGAAGTGCGATGCTGTCGCCCAGTTTCCGCAGTGGGCAGGGATTCGTGCGCCCTGCGCATGACCGAATGCGGAACTGGCTGTCGGGGAGACGGACATGTCAAAGGCAATTGCAGGCGACGATGCCGCCCATCGGCTGATGGGTCACTTCTGGATGCTGGCGCTCGCCGTGCTTTGCCTGCTGGTTGCTCCAGTCGTTCGAGCGCTGCCTATATTCGCCCGTCAAACAGGGCAAAGCTGCGTCGCGTGTCACGCGGGCGGACAGTTTCCCGAACTGACGCCGTACGGTCGAATGTTCAAGCTCAATGGATATACCTTCGGCGAACGTACGGTCCCGATCGCCGTGATGGCGATGCTCGACATGACCAGGACGAGGCTCAACCATGATGCCAGCGGCAATATCGTCTCGCCCAAAGACAGTCTGCCGATCTTCGATTCAGCCAGCATCTTCCTCGCCGGCAAGATCACCGACAGGATCGGTGCGTTCACGCAATTCACCTACTCGAACTACGATCATCAGGGCAGCGACGGACACTGGATCGGCCACTGGGCATCGGACAACATGGATTTCCGTTATGTGGACAGGATCATAGGGGACGCCAGCGACCTGATTCTCGGCACCACCCTGCACAACAATCCGACCGTTCAGGATGTGTGGAACAGTTCTCCGGCATGGAGTTATCCGTACGTTTCCTCTTCGATCAGCACGGTCGGCTCACCCCAGTTTCTGCCAATCCTCGAAGGCACACTCGCGCAGCAGGTCGTGGGTGCGGGCGGCTACCTCTACTGGAACCGGACCGTCTATGCGGAGGTGTCGCTGTATAGCACCGCTGATGGCATCTGGTCGTTCATGAGCAAGGGTAACAAGGCCGGCGACCCCAACCATCCGCAGATCTATCTGAAGGGTCAAAATCCGTACTGGCGTCTGGCCCTGACTCATGAGTGGGGGCCGCACAACATCATGGTGGGGACCTTTGGCATCAATGCGAACGTCTATCCGAACGACGCGAACTCGATGCCGATCTTTACCCAGGGTGTCACTCGCTATCGCGACATCGGTGTGGATGCGCAGTACCAGTACATCCTCGACCCGAACACCGTCACCGCACAGGCGCGCTACATCCATGAAAACATCAGCGATCCGAGTAACTTCGTGTTTGGCAACAGCCAGTCAGCGAATCTGAATTCCTTACGCCTGAAAGCCTCGTACATCTATCAGGCCAAATATGGCGTGAGTCTTTCGTTCTTCAACGTGACTGGCACCGCGGATAGTGTTGCGTACGCCGGCAGCGCGAACTCGTCGCCGGCCACGCAAGGGTGGATGCCCGAGATCTTCTGGATTCCGGTTCCGAACATTCGCGTCGGTCTTCAATACACGCATTTCACCAAATACCTCGGCGCCCGGTCGAATTACGACGGCCATGGACGCAATGCGAGCGACAACGACACGCTATTTCTATACCTATGGGCCGCGTACTGGTGACGGTATCGGCTCACGTTCTTTAGAAGGCTCATCGATGAAACATCCAGCGAATTCCATTGAGGATTCAACATGCCGATTCCCACGAGCGCGATTGATCCTCGTCGCCCTATCGCTCGGCGCAACCGGCTGCCACAACCTGGAGCAGTCCAGACAGATCGACAATCCCGCCGTCGCCGGAAAGACGATCGCGTTGCAGGTATGCTCGAATTGCCATAGCGTAAATGGCGTTTCGGTATCTCCCACGTTTCCGAAACTCGCGGGCCAACCACGGGAATACCTCGTCAATCAACTGACGGACTTCAAGGCCCATGTGCGAAGCGACCCGAATGCCAGAAGATTCATGTGGGGCTTCACGCATCTGAGTGAAACGCAAATCGAGCAACTCGCCGCGTACTTCTCCAGCCAGCCGCCTCCGGTACCACGAGCGCCAGCCGATCATCGGCTCATCGATTCGGGCAGGACGATTTTTTTGTTGGGCATTCCGGACAAAGGTGTACCGGCGTGCAGTGCCTGTCACGGCCAGCGTGGGGAAGGGACAGGGGGATTTCCTCGCCTCGCCGGGCAGTACGCGGACTACGTTGAAAAACAGATACTGGTGTTCCGGAGTGCCGGGCTACGCCCCCGTGGCGAAGTGATGAAGACTATCTCCGACAATATGTCGGATCGGGACATCCGAGCCGTTGCTGCTTTCATGGAGGCGTTTCCCGCAGAGACAGAAGCGGCGGCCAGTCCCGCTGTGAATCACTAGGCGTGCGGTCTTGCCATTCGGGTTTATCGGCCAGTACGCGCCCGCCCAGTCGGAAACCAGCGCGGAAGCATGCCGACCAGGACGTCGTCCTTAAGAAAGACATGATGAAAAATAGCCGCGAACGCGTGAAACCCCGCAAGCCACATAATGCCGTCGCCGAGCCACGTGTGCAGCGATGCGATGGCTGAGCCTGCTCCATGTGAAGTACCGAGCAACGGCGGGATATCGCGAGCGCCGATCAGCGTCAGCGGATGCCCTTCTAGCCACGCGCCAGAGATGGCCGTCAGCGGTAATGCAAGGAGAAGCAGATACAGCATCCATTGAACGGTTGCTGACATAACAACCATCCAGCGAGAAATTGGCGGTGTCTCGGGACGCGTGTCGACTAGCCGCCACGACAGGCGGATGAGCGTGAGCGCGAATACGCACAAGCCCAAAGTCTCGTGGAGTCGCCGGTCGAACTCGTGGACCGAAGAGTAGACGCGCTGCTCCGATCCACCTGGACCATAAATGAACGTCACGAGCACGAGAATTGCCGTGCACCAGTGAAGGAATTGGGCAATCGAACCGTAGCTAGTGGCAGAGCTTTTCACTGTGGCGTCTCCGATGTGCGACCTTCGACGAACGCCAGGCACAAGCGCTGGCCGGACACTGGCGTATTGGATTCGTGAATGGATTCTACGCGCAAACTCCGAGCGAACTATCAAGCTGACGGCGGCTCACATTTTGAACGTTCTCCGTCGAACCATCGGTCCGCCAGACTGCGGTCGATCCAGATTGATTCTCAAGTTCTTCGCATTGCTGCCGATACCTTCATTGAGGAGACAATAGCCCGGTTACTGCGCGCAATAACCGGTAAAAGATGCTGACGCACAGCCATGCCGCCGTCGAGTATCAATGTTCTGCACTCACGCGCGCTGATTCTGAATCGATGCAATATATTCCGAGCTTAGGCATCGCTGGCGTCATTGGCCGGTGGAGGCGGCGACATGGTGTCGACCGGCAACTGATCATCACCGTCGCACTGGTGTTGACCGGTCTCGTCATTTTTGCTGTCGGCATCGGTTACACGCTGATATGGCACGAGCGGTCCGTTGCAGAGCGCAGTCACGCCCTGCGTGCCCGCGATGACATCGAGACGCTGCAAGCCGTGCACATTCAGGCGAACGCCGACTTCCTGCTGGGGCTCGACAGTGCACGGGTCGCATCTTTCGCGTGGCCGGTGCAGCGTGTAGTGTTGGCCGCCACCTGCTTCGACCGGCTGGAACAAAGTTACGCAAGCGACCCGCGAAGCCAACTGGTGGTACGGCGTCTGCGCGGTGAGACTGCCGGCTGGGCGTGGCTTCTGGCCGACATCGCGGTACGTGCGCACGTCGCGGATGGCCGCGCCTCGGTCGACAGCCCTGATCTGCTCGCAGCGAACCGCATGCTGGCGAACATCGTCACCCAGTTGGTGACCCTCCGCGACGCGCAGACCGCTTCCCTGAGGGCTGCATCCGACAGCGCGACGCGCCACCTCGTGATAGAACGGACTGTGCTTGCAACCACGGCGCTGGCGGCATGTTTGCTTCTTTGCTATGCGCTGATTGCTCACTATCGCGCCCGTCTCGCGCGGCAACGCGCGCGCGTCATCGCAACAGAAAGCGAGCGCCGGTTCCGTCAGTACTTTGATCATCATCCACTGCCGATGTTGATTTTCGACGTCGAGACGCTATCGATCCTCGCTGCGAACCGCGCGGCCGCATCGCAATACGGACGCACGCGCCGCCAGCTATGTTCGTTCGAGATGGCCGCCCTGTATGCGCAAGCCGACTTGCCGTCGTTTCTGCGCGATCTGCACGCGCTGCTGGCCGCGGCCACCACAAGCGGCTCGGCCGGTGTATGCCGGCATCGACACAGCGACGGCACGCCCGTCTACGTCGAACTCTCGTACCACTTCCTGACCTATGGCCGTCATCGAGCGTGCTTCATCACAGCTGTTGACGTCACGGAGCGAAAGAACGCCGAGCTCGCGCTATTGCTGCGAAGCCGTGCCCTCGACGCGATTGGCAACGGCGTGCTCATCACTCGACCCGATCCGAACGGCGACGTGGTCGAATACGCCAACCCGGCATTCGAGAAAATAACCGGCTATGAGCGCCCGCACAATTCAGGCGATCACTCCGCGCGGCCGGAAACACCCGGATTGTGGCAACAGATCGGTGCGGCGATTGCCGAGAAACGCGACGCCACCACGCTGACGAAAAGCCAACGCGCAAACGGAACAGAGTTCTGGTATCAGCTATACGTTGCACAAGTAAGCGACGAGTCGGAAAAGGTTACGCATCACATCAGCGTGGTGAGCGACCTGACGGAGCTCATCGAGTCGCGCGATCTGCTGGTCAGGCAGGCGCGCCGCGATGCGCTGACGGACTTGCCGAACCGCGTGACGCTGCGCGAACTGATCGACACGGCGATCTTCGAGGGTCACGAGTTCGCGCTGCTGTTCATCGACCTCGATCATTTCAAGGACATCAACGACAGCCTGGGCCACGGCGCCGGCGATCGCCTGTTGCAGGAAGTCGCGCGGCGGCTGTCGGCCTCGGTCGGATCGGATGGCGTGGTCACCCGCTATGGCGGCGACGAGTTCGTGACGATGTTGAAGGGTTCAACCGGCGATGCCGAACTCTGCGCGCTGTTGGCGCGCGTGACGCAAACGCTGGACGAGCCGGTGCAAATCGACGACATGCAACTGCGGGTCCGGATGAGCGTTGGGGTCAGCTGCTATCCGCAGGACGGCACGGACTGCGAAACCCTGCTGAAACACGCCGACCTTGCGATGTATCGGGTCAAGGCAGGCGGGCGCAACGGCGTCGAGCGATTTTCGCCTTCGCTCGCACATGAAGCGGCTCAGCGCATCGCGCTATCGCACAAGCTGCGCAACGCCGTCGAGCAGAACGGCTTCGAGCTGGTGTACCAGCCGCAAGTGGACATACGCAGTTACCGGCTGAGCGGGGTCGAGGCGCTGATCCGATGGCACGACGCGGACTTCGGCACGGTCAGCCCGACGACGTTCATACCCTTGGCCGAAGACATCGGTTTGATTGCGCCAATCGGAGAATGGGTGCTGCAAACTGCCTGTGCACAGGCAAAGCGCTGGGAAGAAGCGCTGCCGGGGCTGCGCATGTCGGTCAACGTGTCGCCGAGCCAGCTTACGTCGAGCGATTTCGGCGCCGTCGTGCGCCGTGCTCTTGCCGCGTCGCAATTGGCCGCGGACCGGCTGGAACTGGAGATTACCGAAGGAGGCCTGGTTGCCCCCGGCGCCCTGCCCACGCTGCGCGCGCTGCACGACATTGGCGTGTCCATAGCGATCGACGACTTTGGCGCCGGTTACTCTAGCCTGGCTTATCTGCGCAGCTTTCACGCTGACCGTCTGAAGATCGACATGTCGTTCATCCGCGGCATTGGCAGCAGTCGTGCGGACGAAACGATTATCGGGGCGATCATCGCACTTGCCCGCAACCTGCGTTTCGAAGTCGTCGCGGAAGGCGTGGAACGAGCGGAGCAGCTGGCTTTTCTTGCCGAGGCCGGCTGCGAGATCGTTCAGGGATACTACTTCGCCGCGCCACAGCCAGCGGGGAATATTCCGGCCTACGCGGCGAGTCTGCTCAGCGAGTTGCACGAGTTGCAAAATGCCTCGTCGTGAGAGCCCCGCGCGCGACGACTTCACTTTGGCCCGTCGCCTTTAACGCGGATCAGACAGCGTCTGATTGAGCGTCTGCCCAGCGATGATCACGTTCTGCAACGTGATGTCGTGCACGTTGTAGAGGTAGATCGGTCCCGGCGTGCTGGCGCTAGCAGGCCCCGCAGCCGCGGGTGTGCCGAAATCACAGTTGGAAATCGTCACTCCGGTGATTGCCGGGACGCTCGGCGCAGGCGCCGGACCATTGTAGTCGAACGCAACTGGACCTTGTGCAACGATGGCCTGGAAACACGAGCCGGTTGTACTGCCCAATGTCACGTTCGAGGCATTGACGTTCGTGATGTTGACGTTGTCAATGAGCGCGGGGCGGGTGCGGATGGCATCGGCAGCAGGCTGGTAATCGCAATCGAACGTGATCAGGCCGCCTTGAGACGCGGACGGATTAGCGGCGGTTGCGGTGGCCACACCGATGGGCACGGTGCTGTTGATCGGACTGCCTGTCAGCATCTTGCTGCCGTAGCCGCCGCCGGTGAGGCTCACCCCGTGCGGGAGCGTGACACCGTTCACATAGAAGTTCTTGACGTAGCCTCCGCGGTTCATGTTCGTCTTGATACGGATCGCAATGTTCAGCGAATTCGTTGCCCAGAACTGGTTGAGCATGGTCAGGTTGCGTGCGTAGATGTTCTGCACGCCGCCACCCATCTCGCTGCCGAGCGTAATGCCGCCGTGACCGCTATTCATCATGCAGTTCTGGATCACATGGTTCTGCGCCGGCCCGTACTCCGTGTCGAGATCCTTGCCTGACTTGATGGCGATGCAGTCGTCGCCCGTGTTGAACGTGACGCTGTCGCACAGAACCGTGTTGCAGGCGTCGGGATCGAAACCGTCGTTGTTCGGTCCGATGCTGTCGGCTGTCACGCCACGGATCACGACGTTCGTGCAGTCCGTCGGATGATGCTGCCAGAACGGCGTGTTGTTGGTTCGGTAGTTTTCCATCAGCACGTTCGTGCAACCGAGGAACTCGACCATGCACGGCCGCAAATAGTGGCCGAGACCGAAGATTCGCTGCGCGACTGGCACGCCCGCTTCGGAGAGCGCCGGCAGGTAGTTCTGGTCCTGCTGCCAAGGCGTAGCCGGATTGGTCAACTGCGCGTACAGCGAGGCCGAAATGGTGGGGACGGCCACCATCAGATCGACGTTGTTCGGGTTGGTATAAGCCTGCGACGGCGTGGACGACCCGGCGCAGCCGTATGCGCCACTGGTACCCTTGTAGGTCCACCAGCAAGTGCTGGTGTTTCCGCTTCCGGCGAACGGCGTCATCGCCTGACCGTTCAGCACCGATGTCGGACCTTCGCCGGTCAGCGCGATATTGTTCGCGTTTCGTGCGTACACGGGCGAGCCGAAGTTCAGGCAGTCGTTTGCCTGCCAGCGGCTGTAGTACAGGTTGCCGTTGGCGCCGCAGTTGACGGGGCCGTCCTTCGCGTAGTCGGCGGGATTCGGGCTGAAATAGATCGTGCAGTTCGCGCTCAGATGGAAGTTGACGTTACTCTGCAGCACGATCGGACCCGCGCAATACCACGTGCCGGCCGGCACCACGACCCGGCCGCCACCGGCGGCACTGCACGCCGCGATTGCCGCGAGGAAAGCGGGACGTGAATCGAACGATCCCGGTGCGTTGGTCGCGCCAGCACCGGTACTCACCGGCGATGAACTGCCCGTATAAGGGCTGGCCTGCGCGATGACCGCGCACGGTTGCGCACCGTACTGTTCAACCGGGAAATCGACGGCCGGGAAAGCGCTCTGGGTGATCTTCTGCAGCGCATTGATGATGTTCGTCGCCGAGCCGTCGGGGCCCCAGATCGGGTCGGCCGCGGCCGTTGACGGCGTGCTTCCGGCCGCTGGCGTCGAACTGCCGCCTCCCCCCGCGGCAGCGGAAACGCCGCCGCCGCCGCACGCCTGCAGGAGTGCGCTGCCCGCCAACGCGCCTCCCAGCCCAATGAAGCCACGGCGCGAAATGCGCAAGGTGTCGCCCGTTGCGGGCGCATTTTTATCAAGATCGCACGACAGCCTGGACATCGGGTCTCCTCCGGACAAATTGCATCAGTTGTATGACAAGTCTGGAAGAGTAAAGACAAGATTCGCGGCAGTACACATGGTGGATACCCTTACTGAATGTTTCCTACACACCCCCGGACGCGGCAGGAAGTGACCGGAGCCGTTTAGAGGGTTCAAGTTTCTTTTGGAATTTCACGCGAGACGGTTCGACTAGAATGATTTCGACGCGCGGCTGCGCATTCGATGAACTACATCCGTCATCAGGTATCGCAATGAACAACGGCAGGCTCGTATTACATGCGCGATGGCATCGTTTGCAGCGCGACGCGCGCGCCTGGTCGTCGCTGCCTGCTGCCGGTAGGCTCAGCGCTTTGCATGAAAGCGATCGATGAAACCGCGATCCGCCGACTGCACTGCCGTCCTGATGACCGCGTCGTGCATCGCGGGCCTCATGCAGACCTCACCCGTAGCCGCACAGGCATGGCGCGATGTCGCGCCTCAACCCGCCCCGCAGGCGCCGCGAAGCGCGCCGCCGCCCTCCTCCCCGGAAACGCAGGCCGAGTCCGCACGGATCGCAGTCGAGCGGCTTGCCGGGCTCGTCTTCGAACCGGCCACCGCGTCCGCGACGGCATCACCGACGCAGCAACAACGCATCGTCGCGCAAGGACTGCCCGTACTCGACGACGCGTTCCTGCAGAGCTTCGCCACGGACCTGGACAAGCCGCTGACTTTCGGCCGCCTCGCCGAGATTCGCCGCGCCGTGGTCGCGCGGTATCGGGCAGCGGGAAAGCCGCTCGTCGACGTCTACGTGCCGGAACAGGACGTCAGCTCGGGGGTCGTTCGTATCGCCATTGCCGAGTTCAAGCTCGGGCGGGTTCATGCCAGCGGCAACACCTACTTTTCGAGCAGCCTTCTCGAACGTGAAATGCCGCTCGAACCCGGCGCACCGATCCCGCAAGCGACGGTCTCGAAGGGACTCGCCGTGCTCAACGCGAATCCTTATCGACGGGTCGATGCTGTTTTTGCACCCGGTGAAGCAGCGGACACGACCGACGTCGTGCTGCAAACCGAAGACCGTCTGCCGCTTCGGGTCAGCGCGGGTTACGACAATGAAGGCGTGCCGGACCTCGGCCGTGACCGGTTCTTTGCAGGCATCGGCTACGGCAACCTGTTTGGGCTCGATCAGCAGATCGCCTATCAATTCACGGCCAGCAACGATTTTTTCAGCGGCAATCCGGATATCGAAGGCCGCCCGAACCGCGCCCGCTTCACCGCGCACGCGCTGAACTACACGGCGCCGCTGCCCTGGCTCGACACGATCGAGTTGTTCGGCGTCTACGCGCAGAGCACGCCACGCCTGCCCGACACGTATGGGCAAACGGGCATTTCCGCGCAGCTTAGCGTCCGTTATGACTTGCGTCTGCCGACCATCACGGACACCACCCAGCTCGTCCAGATCGGATACGACTTCAAGCGGAGCAACAACGATCTGGAATTCGGCGGCTCCCAGGTTTTCAACTCGAATACGCACATCCATCAGTTCGTGTTGGCTTACAGCATCAGCAAACCGACCGACGCGGGCGCGGCGCATGCCGCGGCGACACTCGTCGCCAGTCCGGGTGGATGGGATGGCAGCAATCAGGACGCGGCATTCAACGCCGCGCGGCAGGGCGCGACGTCCCGCTACATCTATATGCAGTTGACTGCATCGCGCGCCACCGCGCTTGGGGCGGGCTTCACACTGATCACGAACGGAACGTTTCAGTGGACGCCGAACACGTTATTGCCGAGTGAGGAGATGGGGCTCGGCGGGGAGTCCAGTGTGCGAGGCTACGACCCATACGTGACGCTCGGCGATCGCGGCTGGAACATCCAGACCGAGGTGCGCACGCCTGCGATCGCTCTCGGCGCGAGCAACGCAGTCGTGCAACCTTTTGTGTTTTTCGATGCCGGCCGCGTATGGACCACCATCGATCAGCCCGCGGAGAATAATCCCGGGCTGCTCGCGGGCGTCGGCGCGGGCGTGCGCTTCCAATGGTCGAGATTCGTGGATTTTCGCTGCACCTACGGCGCGCCATTACGCTCGGCGACGCCAAATGGTTCGAAGGCGCCGATCGTGCTCTTGTACGTGTCGCTCGGAACATGAGCCATCGACACGTCATCTCCCGACCGTCAACGACGCCTGAGCGCTAGTCTCACTGCGCGACCCGTTGCTCGTCGGCGCGGCCGTCATCTAGCCGTCTCGCCCCTTCCACGCTTTCGATCGAATGACCCGCGGCGCCGAAGCCGCGCTCGATGTCCGTCGCGATGCCTCGGCCGGCCGGCGCATCGAATGCCGGCGGGCCGTCGTCCGGAAGCGGCGGCGCCACGTCCGCGACGCGACGCGGCGAGCGCCGCTTCGTCGCCTTCGCATCGAACCACGCGACGTCGCGGCGCAAGCCGACCACATAGGCACGCCAGCCTCGCGGATGGTCACTGAACAGAGACGCGCGCACGGATGCGGCCAGCGCGTCCCTGTCGAGAGGGTCGTCGAGCAACCCTTGCGGCCACCTGCAGAACGCGTGAAGCGCACGGGACCTGAACGCGTCCACGGGCATATCGGGGCGCAGCTGCGCGAGCAGCGGCTCGTCACCGAGAATCGGGTATCGCGCGATCAGCTCGCCAATGGTTGCCGCACTCGGCGCCATTTCGTCGAGCCGAACGATCAATTGCATCACGCGCCCCAGATGAAGCAGCAGCGCGCGCCTTTCGAGAGCGTCTTCCATGATTTGCGGTGCCTTCGATCAAGACAGTCGAATTGCATCCGGTCAATCGCGTCGTCTTGCTGGCCGCTGTCTGACCGGCGTTCCACTTACAAGCCTACGGCGCCTCGCGGCGCGGATGTTGATCCGGGTCAATGCATGCACCGGGTCGGCGTCACGCGCGGTTCTTCTCTTCGATGTGGGGCTGGCGATCCGTCACCAGCGATAGCTCCGACAGAAGCCCAGCCACCGCCTCGAGCAGATCGTCGAGCGTCACGATGCCGGTGAGCGCGCCTGTGGTGTCGACGACCGGCAGGCGCCGCACGCCGTTCAGACGCATTCGCGAGGCGGCAAGCCAGAGATCGTCCCCCTCGGCGACGAGCGCCGGCGGCGACGACATCACGTCGTTCACGAAGATCTTCTCGGGGTTGGCCTGTTTGGCCACGATGGCCAACACGATGTCGCGATCGGTCAGCATCCCGACAGGCACGCTGTGCCCGCCGATCGTCTCAACCACCACGAGGTCGCCGACATGCTGTTCGCGCATCAGCTGCGCGGCCTCGAGAATCGTCGCTTGCCGTCGGCAGACGGTGACGTCCCGCGTACAGATGGTTCCTGTATTCACGATACATGCCCCACGTTCGACACGGCCTGCCGCCGTGTATCCGTTCGCTGCGCCGTCACCCGACCGAGTCAGAGCTCTGCTCGGGCTCCCAACCGCGCGCCGCAGCGAGACACGCGCGGACTTCTTCATCGCTCGTCTGGTCGAAATTCACATAGAACCCGCCGATCCCCATCAGCCAGTCCGGCTGCAACACGCTGACGAACGCGTCCGCGATTCCTTCGAATGACATCGGCGCATCGGATTGCGACACCGGGACCGCCACCACGATCCGGGCAGGATGTCTGTCACGGAGTGCGTCGATCGCCGCATGCATCGACGCCCCCGTCGCGATGCCGTCGTCGACCACGATCACCGTCTTGCCCTGCACTGCCGCCGGGGGGCTGTCCCCACGGTACGCGACTTCCCTGCGCGTGAGTTCCGCCCTTTCGCGGGCGATCACATCGGTCAATTGGGTGTCGCTGATCTGCAGTTCGCGAAGTACCGACCTCTCCAGATGGAGGGCGCCCCCGGAAGCGATGGCGCCCATCGCCAGTTCCTCGTCTTGAGGCGCGCCAAGCTTTCTGACGACCAGAACGTCGAGCTTCGCGCGCAACTCCCGCGCCACTTCGAACGCGACAGGAACGCCGCCGCGCGGCAGGGCCAGCACGACCAGATCGCCGCGACCCTGATAGTCGCGCAGCGCGTGGGCTAGCTGTTTGCCCGCGTCGACGCGGTCGCGAAACCGGTTGCCCATTACCTTTTCTCCCCCGCAACGCCCGAGCGCGTTGCCTCGGTCACTATGCCATCGATCGCTAGCATCAAACGTTCCTCGACGCAGCGCAATCTAAGCGCAGTTCGATTGACTTAGGTCAGTAGTTGGCGTTCGAGACAGCGACATGATCCGCAATAGAGACAATGGATGTCGTCATGAATGGAGAGGTTACCGAACTCCGGGTTCATGCATTCGCCTGCGCCGCGGACGCGACTGCGCGGAACGACGCGGAATCGACGGAGCTGTCCGCGGCGATCCGCTACGAAGCCGCCACTCGGGCCCGGGTCGCCATATCCCATCAACGTCTGCTGCGGCAACGGGCGCTTTTGCATGGCCTTGCCGTTGGCGGAGTCGATCAATCCATTGCGCGACACTGCCTGCAGGGACTGGAAGACTCTTTTCATGTATTGAGCCTGATCTGGGAGATGCGCCTTTACAAGCTCGATGCGCTGCTGGACAGCGAGGCCCAGTGACGTGACCGAAGCGCCCCTGTTCACATCGGCGTGAACGGGACCGGATATTCCAGATGATCCTTTACTTCTTTTACGCCTGGAGCGCGCGCGGCCGCGGCGAGGATCGCCTGGCGCTCTTCCTCGGAGCGTATCGGTCCCCAGCAATGAGCGACGCCATCCGTGACGATCAGGTCGTCGGCGTCCAGCGCCCAACGCTGTCCTTCGAGTTCCTTCATGATCGCGGCGCGAATCTGCTCGTCCGACGGTTGCGAATCGAGCTGTGCGGGTGCGCAACTCGCGAGAGCCCGCACCAGATTAGCCCTGCTGACGATGCCGACGAGCTTGCCGTCGCGCAAGACCGGTAGACGCTTGATGTGCTTGCGCCCGAGCAGTTCGGCGACCGCCGTCAGCGGCGCGGATTCGTCGACGGTGACGGCGGGGGCGCTCATCACGTCACGCACCCGAACCGAACGCTCTTTCAGATACTCGACCGCGAGTTGACGCGTAGGCGCGATGAACTGGGCTAGCCACGAGCGCCGCGGCGTTTCGGTGCCGGTTTCGACGCGCCGGAGCAGATCGCCCTCGCTGACGATGCCAATCACGCTGCCTTTGTCGTCGAGAACGGGCATGCCGCTGATCTTGCTGTCGGCGAGCAACTGTGCCGCGTCGTAGACCGAGCTGTCCGGTGCGATCGACACGACCTGGGTCGTCATGATGTCCGAGGCTTGCATAGTGATCTCCGTATTGAGTGCCCTGCGCTGCCGCACATCGATGCAGGCAGGCACGAGGCGACGCAATGGACAGGCGCTGAAGGACGCGTCGCCGTGCTCCCTTCGGCACCCACTTCGAATCCGCTCGCCCGGCGTGTCGACCAGTCGTTGCAACGCGTCGATTCCGCCGTGCGATGCGCCCATCACAAAGAACCGGCCACTGATGATCGGCCCCCGGTTCCAGTACAGCCCAATGATCGATGCGCAGCGGCCGGCGATCGTTGACTTGCATCAAGCCCGTCCCCGCTGACCAAGCGACGATGCAGCAATCGATTACCGGCCACCCGCCCCCCGAGATTCGCCGCAAAACGCGATGCTGAACGCTGCCGCGAATTCGTCGAGCCGCGCGCGATCGAGCCCGTCTATACCGGCGGCGGCGACCCTGCCGTTTCCGCCGAACTTTCTGCAAAGTACGTCGGCGCCACGCGGGTAATCGAGCGGAGCCCGCACGCTGCCCGTGTATCGGCCATCGGCGCCGGCTGTCAGTACAGCGTGCGCTCGCGCCGGGTCGCGCCGCGCAACGAGATTCGCGAAATCGCCTCGCACGCGCCGCGCCCAAGCCGCGTCGGGGAGAATGTGCAGCGTTCCATTGGCGAGCCGCCGGACTTCCACGAGTCCCAAGGCCATCTCGAGGTCTTCAGTGCGCCGCGCCTGCAGTTCGGGCAGCACGCTGGTCGACGCAATGAACTCGAGCGGGTCCGCATAGGGTTGGATTGCGCGATACATGTCGACGGGATCGACGGCAAGATCGCCGACGCTATCCCCGTACGCGTTGTAGTTGATCGCTTCGCCAAGTTCACGCAGCTTGCGCTCGTCGGACGAGTTCATCGCGCACGCGGTGGCGGCCCGGTGCGCTGCCGGATGCAGGTTGTCGCCATAGGCCGCGACCACCGCCCAGCGCGTGTACCGGCCTTGCAGATGGCGGTCCACGAGCAGCGCCGTGCACGTATCTGGTGACGTATCGATATGCGTCGTCAGCAACGCGTTTGCGGGTATCGGTCCCGAGAAATGATGATCGAAATAGTCGATCTTTACCCCAAGAGCCAGCAACGCGACGAGTGGATCGCGGTTCGCATCGAGCGAAATATCCAGCACGGTCACGCTGTCGCCCGGCTGCGCGTTCGCGCGGTGCAGCAGCGTGACCTCGCGCTTGGCCCCGGTGATCAGGATGGTGTCGGCAGGCTCGGCGAGCCGCAACTGATGCAGCGCGCAAATGCCGTCCGCATCGCCATTGAAAATATCGAATCGCTTCATCCGCTGCTCCACCCGCGCGTCGCTGCCACGATCGCACGCGCTTCGACTGGGGTCAAACGGTGCCCCCGCTCCACTTCAAATGGAAGCGTACGCCGGTATCGTCCGCTTGACCGCCTCGTCGATTCAGATCAAGCCGGTTACCATACCCGATGACTTGAATGAGTAGACGATTTTGGCTCGCGCGCAAGGCGGGCGCCGGCCGTCCCACTACGTGGAGGTCAACCGTGTCGAATCAGACGCTCGTTTTTCTCGATCACGCGCGGCCCGGCGCGCCGCTCGTCACGACATGGAGCCTGGCATGAGTGCGCCGCCGAGCCGCAAGCCTTCCGCGCGCCGAGCCGATGCCACACTTCACGGCAGCCTGCATGTCGCCAACCGATTGCGCGCCGCGCGTCGCAGCCTGCGCGGACTCGACGCGACGCTGCGCAGGCCGGGCACCTACCGTCATCCGGCGGGCGGGATCGTCAGAATCGAAACGCATATATCCGTCGTGTATCTCGCCGGGCGCTTCGCGTACAAGATCATCAAACCCGTCGCACCAGGCTTCGCGGACTTTACCTCCGCCTCGACACGCCAGCGCTGCTGCGAAGCCCAGCTCCGCCTGAACCGGCCACTCGCGCGAGGTATCTACGCCGCCGTGATACCGATTGCGCGCCGTGCCGGCGTGCTGGCGCTCGGCGCCGGCGGCGTCGCCGTCGAGCACGTGGTCAAGATGCGCCGCTTCGACGAGGCGATGCTCTTTTCGAGTCTCGCGGCGAACGGAGCACTGACGCCGCGCGACATCGACGGCGCGGCGAAGCGGCTCGCCGACTATCACCTGAGCGCACCCCGCAACGCGCCCTCGTCGCGCTACGGCAGCGCGACGCTGGTGCGAGCCCAGATCGAAACGATCAACGCACCGCTGCTGGCCAATTGCAGCCATCCCGCGCTGCCCGGCATTGCCGCGTGGTGCGCGCGACAGCTCGACGAACTCGCGCCGCTGATCGAGCGGCGCCGCGCCGAGGGTTTCGTGCGCGGCTGCCACGGCGATCTGCATCTCGACAACGTGGTGCGCTGGCGCGGCGCCATCGCGATGTTCGACTGTATCGACTTCGACGATGCGCTACGCTGGATCGACGTCGCGGCGGATGTCGCGTTTCTCGTGATGGACCTGTGCGCGCGAGCGCAACCTCGTCTCGCCAATCGCCTGTTGAACCGTTGGCTGGAAACGTCGGGCGACTATGCGGCGCTGTCTCTGATGCCCTTGTACATCGCGTATCGGGCGCTGGTGCGGGCGTGGGTCGCGTGCCTGAAAGCGGGGCACGTGGCGGGCCGCAACGTCGCGCTCCCGCAACCGGCCCTGCGCTACCTCGAGGTCGCGCGGGCGCAAACGCAGAAGCCGCGACCCGTTCTGCTGCTGTGTCATGGCTTTTCCGGTTCGGGAAAATCGGTCGCGAGCCGCGCTCTGGCGGACCTGTGCGGCGCGGTGCGCGTGTCGAGCGATGCGGAACGCAAGCGCATGCGGCCAGCGTCCGACGCGCAAATGGCGCTCGGCGCCGAACACTACACGCAAGCTGCGCGTCACGCGATCTACGATCACCTGCTTGGACTCACGCACGGCGTGCTGCAAACCGGCCACAGTGTGATCGTCGACGCGACCTTTCTCGAATCGAGTCAGCGCGGCACGTTTTTGGCACTCGCCGAACGGCTTGGCGTACCGGCCCGCATTCTCGACTTTCGTGCCGACCCAGCGGTGCTCGCGCAACGCATCGAAGCGCGCCGGCGTGGTCCGCGCGATCTCTCCGACGCGGACACCGCCACGCTCGCGCGTCAACTCGCGAACGCCGACGTACTGACGCCGGCAGAACAGGCGCTGACCTTGTCGTTCGACACCGCGGTACCGATGGCAGCGTTCGACTCGCCCGCGTTCTGGCGACCGGTGATCGACTTGATGCAGCCGGGTATCGAAACCGTCGCGGCTGCGTCGCGTGTTACGGATACCGCTCGTTAGCCGGGCAAGCGGTCAGTGGATCGCGGATCGTGAACGAGCCGCCGATCGCGAAACCCCTGGAGCCAACGGTCACGAAAAGCCGACTAAAATCGATTTGCGCGAACACGCGTCGATGCCCGGCGATTCCATGCGCATCGACACAGCGCAAAGCGCGACTTCGCGATTGCTTCAGGTTTTCCTGCCAATGGATGCAACCGGAAGAGATCACCCGATGATCAAGGTGTTGCTGGCCGACGACCACACGCTCGTGCGCGACGGACTGCGCCATATCCTGCAGCAAGCGAACGGCTTCGAGGTAGCCGGCGAAGCGTGCGACAGCGCGACGACGATCGCGCTGATCCGCGCGACCCAGGCACACGTGCTCGTGCTCGACCTGTCGATGCCGGGGCGCAACGGCATTGAACTGATCAAGCAGATCAAGGAGGAAAAACCCGATCTGCGAATTCTGGTGCTGACGATGCACGCCGAGCAGCAATACGCGGTGCGTGCGTTCAAGGCGGGCGCATCGGGCTATCTGACCAAGGAAAGCGCGAGCGCGGAACTGGTCGGCGCGGTGACGAAAGTCGCGTCGGGGGGCGTCTATGTGAGCCTCGCGATGGCCGAACGCTTCGCGCAGAATCTGAACGAGCCGGCCGACACGCTGCCGCACCAGCGCTTGTCCGACCGCGAATTCGACGTGTTCCGGCGCCTCGTCGAAGGCCAGAGCATCACCGGGATCGCCAACGAACTTTGCGTCAGCGTGAAAACGATCAGCACGCACAAGACCCGCATCCTCGAAAAAATGCAGATGCCGAACGAGAACGGGCTGGTTCGCTATGCGATCCGCCATAAGCTGTTCGACGACGAGAACGATTTGTAGTGCTTCCCCGCCGCGGTGCCCGGTGACACGATAACGACACGAACCGCGTGCTTGCGGCCCTGATCCGACAGGAGACTTCGAGATGAGCGATGCCGCGCAACATGATGCCTGGGAAATCGGTGAACCGCACTTCCCCGCCTCCACGCCTGTGGAACAGCAATTGCGCTTTGCGCTGCACTACGCGGTACTCGCGCCGTCGAATCACAACACGCAACCGTGGCGGTTCATCGTCGACGGCGAGACCGTACAGATCTGCGCCGACCGCATGCGCGCGCTTCCCGTGGTCGATCCTTTCGATCGCGAACTTCTGATGAGCTGCGGCGCGGCTTTGTTCAATCTTCGCGTGGCGCTGTGCCGACTCGGCCTCGCTTATGCGATCACACTGTTTCCAGCGGAAGCGGACCCCGACATCGTGGCGCTCGTACGCGTGTCGCGCGACGGGCCTCGCGACCCGCACCTGCATGATCTTTTCGACGCGCTGACGGAGCGCGTGACGACGCGTGCGCCGTTCGTCGATGACCCTGTGCCCGCCGCACTGCAACGCAAGTTCAGCGACGCCTGCGACGACGAGGGCGCGCTTGCCTGCTGCGTGGAGCAGAAAGCCGCGCGCGAGGCGCTCGCGCGCCTGATCGCCGATGCGGATCGAGCGCAGTTCGCTGACCCGCGTTTCAGGCGCGAGCTCGCCAGCTGGATTCACCCGCGGCGACGCGACGATGGCATGCCCGCTTACGGTACCGCTGTCGGCGCGCTGCTCGATTTCGCGGCGCCGCTCGTCAGCATGGCCGTCCGGGTGTTCGATGCTGGCGCGGGCCAGCCGGCCACGCACCAGCACCTCGTGGATGGCTCGCCGCTGATGGTCGGCATCGCGACGATGCGCGACGACCGCGAGGCATGGCTCGCGGCGGGACAGGCGCTCGAACGCATGTTGCTGGTCGCGGCATCGGCGGGATTGACCGCTTCGTACCTGAACCAGCCGATCGAAGTGGACGCGCTGCGCGAGCGGCTCCGGACGCTGCTGCGCACGGACGCGTTTCCGCAGCTTCTGCTTCGCGTTGGGCGCGGCCCGCGCGTCCGTCATGCGCCGAGGCGGCCGCTCGCCGATGTGGTCTCCTGACACGCACGGGAAGTCTGCTCAGGGCAATGCCAGGCCTTGGGCTACACCGTTACCACGATCTTGCCGAACTGCCCGTTGGTTTCGAGGTAGCGGTGCGCGTCGACGATCTCGTCGAACGCAAAGGTGCGATCGATGACCGGCTTCAGCGAGCCGCTTCCGAGGCCCTTGAGCACGAACTCCACCGCGGCCTTCCGGCGCGTCGGATCGCCACTCGTTAGCCAGATGTTGTGCGCCTTCACGGAATTCATCCTGGCGATCATCTGCAGCACAGGCAGCGTCGTAGCACGCTCGTCGAGTGCGCCGTACAGATACGCGATCCCCTGGAACGACAGCGCCTCGATCAGTTTCGCGAAGTTCGGGCCGCCGACCGGATCGAATGCGACGCGAGCCCCCTTTCCATCCGTGATCCGCATGATCTCTTCGACAAGGTCCGACTCGTCCGTCACTATCACGTGGGCGGCACCCGCGTCGAGCAACTGCTGTCTCTTGCCGGCATGGCGCGTGACCGCGATCGACGTCGCCCCCGAGTAATTCGCCAGCTGGATCGCCGCCAGTCCAACGCTGCTCGAAGCGGCCGGCACGACGACATGGTCGCCGGCGCCTACCCTCGCATCTTCGATCAGCGCGCCATAAGCGGTGACGAACATCATCCACACCGAAGCGGCCTCGGCGAAGGAAAGCGACTTCGGATGCCTGACAACCGCATGGTCCGGCACGATGATGACTTCGCCGTAGGTGAAGTACTGATTCATCGAGAACGACGGGATCACACTGACCTCGTCTCCGGGCGCGAAATTGACGACGCCCTCGCCCACCGCATCGACGATGCCGGCCGCCTCGTACCCGAGCCCAGCCGGAAAGCGCACCGGTTCGATGTACCGGTCGGTGCGCCACATCGCTTCCGCGCGATTGAGACCGATCGCCTTCACATTGATCCGAACTTCACCGCGGCCTGGGCCGCGGACCGATTCTTCGACGAATCGAAGCACTTCGGGCGCACCGGCCTCGGTAAATCTGACAGTCCGTGACATCACTACCTCCTGGATGGATTGACGGTAGAGCAATCTCGCCCGCGTGCCCAAGGATGGCCCGAGGGTATCCCCGATCCTATTCCACTTATCGATCGAAAGTAAAATTCAATTGACCGACCGGTCGGTTAATTTATACTGCGTCACATTGCCACTTCTTCTGGATGGTGCAGATGTACACCCAATCCCTCGATATCCCCGGCCACGTCGCCCCGCTGGACGCGGACGCGAATTCGCCCGAACAGGCGCGCTTCGACGCGGTCATGGCCGCCGACGGCAAGATCGAGCCGCAGGACTGGA
>NZ_JBFPKO010000043.1:0-35305 GCF_040948765.1 Paraburkholderia sp. BR10923
GCAAACGCCCGCGTGCAATGCCCGCAAGGGCCAAAAACCAAAGGATGACCGTCGGCTTCACGACCTGAACACCTCTACATCGCCGACACGTCGCAAATTCAGCTGCTTGTTCAGCGTAGCCCTAAGCGGGGTCAATCTGCTCATCATTCGGGCAAACCGTCGCGCAGCGGCCGCGCATACTGGGCTCTGTTACCCGCGTCCACGACGCATCGACCCGCCGGAGACTTACCGAAGCTCAACTGGCCGCTCTGGCTGGCGCGCAGGCGTAAGGCACAACCGTTTTTCGCGTCTCCAGGACGCATCGACGCGCCGCATCCGCGGCACATCCAGCTCGCCCCTCAGGGACCACGTCCCCCGGGGGCGTTGTTTCGTGGGGCTTTTCCTTTTCAGGTACCCCATGAAAGTCTCTGCCTCGCAACTTCGCGAACTGCTCATCACCTACATTCCGGCCCGTCTTCCGGTGCTTATCACTGGGGCTCCGGGCATTGGCAAGAGCGACATCGTCGCTCAGGCGGCTCAGGAAACCGGACATGACCTGCTCATCAGCCATCCCGTCGTTGAAGACCCGACGGACTCGAAGGGCCTGCCATTCCCTGACGGGAACGTCGCCCGCTTCCTGCCGTTCGGGGATCTCGAGCGCGCATTGAGAGCGACAACGCCGCTGCTCTGGTTCCTTGACGATCTGGGCCAGGCATCACCGGCAGTGCAGGCGGCAAAGATGCAACTGCTGCTGGCACGCCGCATCGGCGAGCACGCGCTGCCCGACTGCGTCACGTTCGTTGCGGCCACCAACCGGCGCAACGACAACGCGGGTGTCTCGGGCATTCTCGATCCCGTCATCTCGCGTTTTGCGACGGTGGCCGAGCTTGAGCCTTCGATCGCCGACTGGACGGACTGGGCGGCGCGCAGCGGTGTTCCTGCCGAACTGATCGCGTTTCTGCGATTCCGGCCGGATCTGCTGTCCGTGAAGAAGACCGCGCGCGATATCGAAAACGCACCGAGCCCCCGAACATGGGGATTCGTCGCGAAGACGATGCCGATCGTGCCGAAGTCGCTCGAGCTGGTCTCCTACGCGGGTTCGGTGGGCGAGGCTGCAGCGACCGAACTGATGAGCTTTCTTGCCATCTACCGCGAGCTGCCGTCGCCGGACGCCATCATCCTGTCGCCGGACACGGCGCCGATCCCTGAGACCCCGGCCGCGCTGTACGCGGTCAGTTCGGCGCTGGCAGCGCACTCGACCGAAGGAAACTTCGAGCGGGTGCTGACCTACAACCAGCGGCTGATCGACGTAGGCCACCGTGAATTCGGTGCGCTCCTCGCGCGTGACGCCGTGCGTCGCAAGCCCGAACTGGCGAGCACCCATGCGTTCATCCGCGCGCAGGGTGGCGAGATCGGAAAAATCATCCGCGGCGAGTAAGCCGCTGCCTGTTGCTTCATCCGTTGTTCGTTCTGCCACGGCCCGCCTCGCGCGCCGTGGCTTTTTTCTTTCTGCTCAATCCAATCCCTTTCTATTCTGGAGTTTTCCATGAACATCACTGAACTGAAATCCCGCGTCATGCTGTCGGCCGTCACGGTATCCGCCTGGCAGGCGCGCTGCTTCGACGTGAAAGCGACCGAAGAAGTCGAAAAAAACCACCAGGCCAAGGACATCGGGCGCTTCAACAAGCGCCTGCTGCCCGAGCATGCGCCGAGCTACAAGGAGGTGGTTTCGATCGGCAATCGCATTCGCCGCTATCACTACGACCACTCGCTGAAGTACGAACAGCTGGGCGTGCGTCTGCTGCCGACGGCGATCTACATGGGCTTCGCCGACCAGATGCGCAAGATGAAGGATGAGTTCGATCTCGCCGTTTCCGTCTTTCTGACCGACTACCTGAATCTGAAGGAACAGGCACGGGCGGAACTGAACGGGCTGTTCAACGAGTCGGACTATCCCACGTTTGCCCGCATGTCGGAGAAGTTCGGAGTCAAGCTCGCGGTGCTGCCGTTTCCTGACGCGAGCCAGTTTGGCGTCGATCTGCCGGCCGACGTGCTGACGGATCTTCGTTCGGAAATCGACCAGCACGTGCTTGCCTCGATCTCGACGGCGAACAACGATCTGGTCGGGCGTCTGTACGAGGCCGTCTCGAAGCTGGCCGACAAGCTGTACGGTGCCACCGATGTTCGCCTGGGCGTCACCAACCAGGTGCGCGAACTGTGCGAGCTGCTGCCGAAGCTGAACTTCACGAACGATCCGAAGCTCAGCCACATCCTCGAACAGGCGAAGACGCATCTCGCGGTTCACACGGGTGCGGATCTGAAGGAGTCGAGCGTGCTGCGTTCGCAGGTCGCGGCCAAGGCCTCGGAAATCGAGGGGCTGATGGCAGCGTTCATGGGTGGGGCACCGGAGCCGGTGGCGAATCAGCTTTCGACGTTCGCGCCGCTGGAGCAGGTTGTCCAGCCGGAGCCGACGCCGCTTCTGCGACTCGTCGCCTGAGGTGGCCATGGACCCGCGCATCTCGAAGCAACGCACGGCGCTGGTCCTCGACCAGCCGTTTTTCGGCGCACTCGCTTTGCGTCTGAAGGTGGTCGAAGAACCGTCGTGCAGGACGTTCTGGACCGACGGGGAATCGCTGGGCTACAACCCGGCGTACCTCGGCGGCCTTAACGATCTGGAGACACGCGGCGTCCTGGCGCATGAGGTTCTGCACGTGGCCAACGGCCACTGCTGGCGCCAGGGCGATCGCGATCCGAAACTCTGGAACGACGCGTGTGACTATGCGATCAATCCAATCGTGCTCGACGCAGGCATGCTGCTACCAAAGGGCGTGCTCGTCGATGCCCGCTTCAAGGGCAAGTCGGCCGAGGAGATTTACGGCATCCTCGCGCAGGAGAAGCGGCAGAAGGAAAAGCAGCAGGGCAACGGTAAGAAGGATGGTGGCAAACCGGATGCGCAGCCTGGCGAGCAGTCGACTCCACAGTCAGCTCAACAGCCAGGCAGCACACCCGGGGGCAACAGCCCGCCGCAATCCGCGGACGGCGCGACCACACCGTGCGCAACACCCGGGTCCGGCACTTCTCCCGAGGCTGCTCCCTCCTGTGGCGAGGTCCGTCAATACAGAGGGGACGACAAGGCGCAGAAGGAAGCTGACTGGAAGGTCGCCGTCCTGCAGGCCGCGAAAGCGGCGAAGATGCGGGGCGGGCTGGGCGGCTCTCTGGAGGGTATGGTCCAGGTGGCGGCGGAACCTGTGGTTGACTGGCGCGCGATCCTGCAACGCTTTGCGCAGGAATCGTCGCCGACTGACTACACTTTCGCGATGCCCAATCGCCGGTATCTGCACATGGGGCTATATCTGCCGTCGCTCAACGAACCGGCGGTTGGCGATGCGGTGTTCGTGCGCGATTCCAGCGGTTCGGTGTTTGACGAGACGCAGGCACAGTTCGACGCGGAAATCCTCGTTGTGAATGAGACTGTGCGGCCGCGGCGGCTGATCGTGCTGGATTGCGATACGCGTGTAAAGCAGGTGCAGATCTTCGAGCGCGGCGACGCGGTCGAACTGCTACCGGTGCGTGGCGGGGGAGGCACTTCGTTTGTCGATCCGTTCAAACGGCTGGCCGACGAAGGCATTCAACCCACGTTTCTGGTCTATCTCACCGACATGGATGGAGCGTTTCCGAGCGATGAGCCGTCCTATCCCGTCCTGTGGGCCTCGACCGTGCCGCTCAGGCGCGCAAAGAAGGCACCTTTTGGCGAAATGATGGAAGTGGTCTGCTGACGGGCGATGTCTGCCACGTGTTCTGAACCCAAGCCCGGCGATTTGCCGGGCTTTTTTTCGTCCGGGAAGGCCAAAGCCCGATTGCACGCGTTGCACACAACCGTTTAGGGCCCGCGGGATGGACTGGAGCCAAAATTATCCAATGATTTCAGTGTTCTGGGGCCATGCTGCCCGTCCGAAGGCTGGCGAAAACCGGTCGAAAGCCGTCTGAGCCGGCTCAGACACCTTTTTCTAAATAAGAAATAAACCACAGCCATTCGTGGACCGATTCGCCAGATTCTCTCAATAATCGAATTAATGCGCGAGGAAAATTCTTGATAATCAGGAACCGGACTGGATGCCAGAACTATGCATTGATCCGAGGATTTCTTTGCCTTTCGCATCAAAATGCTGGTGGCTGCGGCGAACAAGTACCGGCCACAACGTAGTCTCTGGAGCCCCCGCCTACGCGCGCTTGCGCGCCCTCTGATCGAATGCCTCACCGGCACGGAACCGCTCGAGTCGGTCACTTGCGTCAGCGACAGCCGAGAGCGGCGCGCGACGCAATTGTTTGTCGTAGGTCGAGACGATCGCCGCGAATTGCCGGAAGCCAGTCTCGTCCAGTGACCACACGCCAGATTCGCGACCGCGATCGAAGGCCGAAGAGATCACCTCCTCGGCGTGCTGCATCTGCTCGAAGGTCGCTTCGCCGTAACCTGCCTCTGCCAGGAATCCTGTGAGTATCATGGCCTGGCAAAGCGTCTGCGCCGCGCCTGCGTTGCCGCGTTCGCGCCGCATGACGTCGAGCGCGATGTGAACCTGCAGACAAAGACGGTCGACCTCGGCGCGGGGCATCGGCAAGAGGAGGGTCCTGTTTCGACGTGCACGTGCAGCTGCTGCGGTTCGTGCAAACGGGATCGTTCGGGCCATGGTCTTTTCAACGAGTGTCGAGGGGCGAATCGTACAACACACTTCGAAGCGCGGCTTACCCGAAAAGCTAGAGGTTTTACTGCGCCATTTCAGGTTAGGCGTCTGAGCCGGCTCAGTCTACGGATTGCGCGATCGTTGCGTCGCACTCCATATTCAATCTGTCCTGTGCCCGACATATCGGTAAAAGCTCATCGATTTGATCGTTCTTTCGCTCTGCTCCAGGTTGGCCAGCCCTGAAAAATAGCAGCATGTCCGAAGCTGCCGAAAATCCCCTGCTCAAGGTGCGCCCGCTCGAAGAGAGTGCGGTGCAGATGTTCTTTGCATCCGTCGAACCGCTGCGGGAATACTTCGAAGCACGCGACGTCGCCGAAATCATGGTGAATAACTTCGACAATGTGTGGATCGAGCGACGCGGGGAAATGCATCGCCTTGAGCTCACGCTGAATCAGGCGACTTTAAACGGTGCGATCCTTTCGCTCGCCGCATCCGTCGAAAAGTCCGCGAAGGCCGGCACTGCACAGGGCATCATTAACGCTGGCCACAAAGGTCTGCGTATCGCGGCAGTCATGCGGCCCACGGCGATCGACGGACATGCGATGTCGATCCGAAAGCACAGCGACAGGCATCTCAGTCTCACCGACTACGTCGCAATGGGTGCGTTTTCGCGCGTGAATGCGCGGCATGAGCACAACGACGATGAGCTCTTTTATCCCGGTATCGAGAATGAAGGCCTGATGGCAGCCGTGCGCGAACTGATCATTCGCCGCAAGAACGTGCTTGTGGCGGGCGGAACGTCCACCGGGAAAACCACATTCGTCAACGCACTGGCTGCACAGGTGCCGCAAGACCAGCGGGTCATCACCATCGAGGACACGATGGAGCTGAAGCTGCGCGTGCCAAATCTCGTGCGGTTCCTGTCGAACCCGGACAAGGGCGTCACCACACAGTCGCTCGTCGCGCTGTGTCTGCGCTTTCGTCCCGACCGGATCATCGTTGGCGAAGTACGCGGCGGTGAAGCATTTGACTTCATCCAGGCACTGAGCACCGGCCACGATGGCGGCTTGGGTTCAATTCACTCCAATGATGCACGGGGCGGTTTGAGCCGTCTGGAAAGCCTCGCGATGTTGGGCATTCCTCCTGGCAGTCGTTGGGACCTTGTCGACATGCGCAAGGCCATTGCCGATTGCTTTCATTTCGTCATCCATCTGCGCCGCACCGGCGAGTTGCGCCACGTTTCCGAGATCGTCGAGATCAAGGGGTTCAAGGACGGGGACTATGTCCTCAACCGCGTCTTCTAACAATAAGGAGTATGTTCAATATGAAGTCCCTCAATTCCGTGTCATCGCGCCTGCGAACACTATCGATCACCGCATACCAACGCTTTCTGAGCCGACGAGAGATCCGCTCGACCATCGTCGCGGCGAGCCTCGCTTTCTTCGCGCCATTCGCTTCGGCCGTGAGCCTGAGCGATCTGGGCGCGGCAACCGATCTGATCTGTCTGATCCAGGCATATATCAGCGGCCCGTGGCTGTATGGGATCGGCATCGTCCTGATCATCGTCGGCGCCGTCGCGATCGCGAACTCGGAAAGCACCATCGGCAAGATCATCTCTTCGGTGTTCGTCGGGCTAGGTCTCGCCGCCTGCGCGGTGAACATCGTCAAGAACCACATGGGCGTTAGCTATACCTGTGCGTGAGCCAACGAAAGTCAGTCGCGGCCTGTCGCTTCCCCGGCAGATGGGCGGTGCCGACCGTGGCCTCGCGATCGCGAACGGCACACTAACGCTGCTGCTTTGCTATACGAGCATGACCTTCGCGTTCCTGCCGGTGGGATTCATCATCCATTGGGTGCTGCGCTGGAAGAGCAGCCGCGACCCGTGGTGGCGCGACGTCATGCTCGTCTACAACCACTATCCCGACATCCACGAGCCGCTTCCGTCCGCGAAATTCTCGGCCCGGTTCAAGCGGCCGTATGGTTTTGACCAGGACCTGCCATGCTGAAACGAATTGTGCGCCGGCCGGTGCAGGAGATCGCGCCATGGGCGACGATGGTCACGCCGGAACTAGTCCTCGACAAGGACGGGTCGCTGCTGACCTGTTACACGTTTGAAGGGGTTGATGCCGATTCACCTAACGCCGACGACATATCGTCGGTGCGCAACAACCTCGACAATGCGTGCAAGAATTTCGATCACCGCATTACTGCATGGTGGCGGCTCTCCCACCGTCGCGTGCAAGGGACTATCGACGGAGATTTCGCAGCGGACATCGACGCATACGTCGACCGGATCAACCGTAGCCATGTGAGCAGCGGGAAGTACTTCCGCAACACCCACTCACTCTCGCTCGCCTACACCCCGGAAACAGGCATCAACAAGGTATTCGAGAAGGTCGCCTATCACATGACGGTCGGCGGGAAGTCGATGCTGTCCGCTCTGATCGAGACCGCGAAGGACACGTTCCTCGCTCGTAGCGCCTTCGTTTTCGACCTTGAGCGCATGACATCGGACATCAAGCGCTTCGAATCGATTCTCGACGCGTTCAAGGGGGGTGTGACGCGTCTGAAGGCAAAGCGTCTCGAACTGCAGCACTCGTTGGCCTATCTGCATCAGACAGCCAATCCGTCCGTGCCGCCGCGACGTGTGCGCTACCCCGTCACGATGCTCGATACCCACCTCACGGAAAGCACGGTTACCTATGGCGCCGAGCACCTGATGTTCGAGTCGGCGCACGGCGTGCGGTTCGCCAAGATAGTCGCTGTCAAGGAATGGATGGGCTTTCAGGAGGCCGCACTCGATGTGCTTTCGGAAGTCGACGCGGAACTCGACATCTGCGTGATGTTCCGCTTTCTCGATGCCACCAAGGCGAAGCAATGGATTGACAAGATCCGCAGCTTCTACAAGATCGCGGTGTTCAATCCTATGGCGATCATCAAGGCCTATTTCTCCAAGGAAGAGCAGAAGAACGACAAAGGTCGGATGATGCTCGCGGAGGAGGCCGAGGACGCGCTAGCGAAGATTACAGCAAAGGGGCAGCAGTACGGCTTCGCCAACATTTCTGTAATCGTGTACGGCGACACCGTCGAAGAGTGTGACGACGCCACGCGCGAAGTGGTCGGCCGCATCGGCAACGCCGGATTCGGTGTCGTGCTGGAAAAAGATAACCTGGCGGCCGCGTGGAACACGACGCTGCCGGGCCGGTGGGACAAGCAGAAGCGCCTGCAATTCGTCGAGACACCGGCCGTCTCCGACATTGCCCCTGTGCGCAGCGTGGCCGAAGGCAGCACTGTCAATGCGTGGCTGACGCAGCAGTCGGGCCAGAAGACCGGTCCGCTGACCATGCTTCCCACGCGGCATAAGACGCTGCAGCGTGTGAACCTGCACCGTCCGGGGGGTGCCTCGCACCTCCTTGTGCTGGGCCCGATCGGCATGGGCAAGTCGATCATGCTCAACTTCCTCATGTCGCAGACGGGGCGTCACGGCGCCCGACGCGTGCGCTTCGACAAGGACAGATCAACGCGCATCCCGACGGTACTCGCAGGCGGGCGCTTTATCGACGCAACAGGCCGCTTCGAAGCGGCGACCTCCGTCAATCCGCTGTCCCTTCTGTGCGACAAACAGCATTACCCCTACGTCGCCGAATGGGTGCAGATGGCCATCGAGGACGACACCTTCCGCTGCAACAAGAACCAGGAGCGGGAGATTTTCGAAGCGGTCAGCACGCTGGGCGACGGTTACGGTCCTGAGCGATGGACCTTGTCCTATCTGAACACGATGTTATCGATCGAGTTGCGCGAGCGGCTGGCCGTGTGGACGAAAGGCGAAAAGAACGGCCGGTTTTTCGATCACGTCGAGGACGCATTCACGCTGTCCGATGACCTCTCCATCGAGATGGGCGATCTGTTCAACAACTTTCCGGTCGCTGCGGCGCTCTTCATGGACTACGCCTTCTACCGCATCGCACAGTGGCTGGACGGCAAGCGCTACACCGTGATCGAGGTCGAGGAAGTGGGGTTCTTTTTCCAGAACGAACGCTTCTATAAGCGGCTGGAAATCTGGGCCGTGACCATCCGGAAGCTAAACGCCACGCTGATGATGGCGACGCAATCCCTTGCCCAGGTCGCCCGTATTGCGGACTTCGAGGTGCTCAAGGAAAACATCCCGAACATCATCTACCTGCCTAACCCAGACGCGAAAAACAACCTGCACCTGTATCGCGACAAGTTCGGCCTCACGCTGGACCAGATCCAGATGATCGTGGATGCCGCGCCCAATCGCGACTACCTGTGGGTGACACCAGATCAGACCCGCATGCTACAGGCGAGCTTCCCGAAAGAAACGCTCGCGGTATTGCGCTCGGACGGCCGCGCTCAGGCTGTGCTGGACAGACATTTCAGGTCCGGCGATCTGAATTGGCGAGATGGGTATCTAGCCGAAATGATGACACTCGATTGAGGAAAACCAGCATGAAGAAGATTCTCGCGAGCCTGGCGCTGACAACGGGCATCACACTTTGCCTCTCCCAACCAGCATACGCAATGATGACGGTGATCGACCCGTCGAACCTCATCCAGAACACGACCACCGCACTTAAAGCCGTGAAGACAGAGGTCTATGAGGACACAAACATCGTCTACCAGTATCAGATGATGGCCAATCAGCTTCTCCAGGCAACCAATCTGGACCCGACAGCGATGAAGGCCCAATACGATCAAATCACCGGCGACATTTCGAAGTACAAGCAACTAGCCGAGAACGCGACCAGTCTTTACGGTGACCTGCAGAATGGCAACCAGTGGCTATCGCACGTCCAGACCATGATCTCCCGATCGGGCAAGTCGAATGAGCAATGGTTTGCCGACATGGGCACGCTCTACTCCCAGCGAGACAGCCAGGCGACGCAACTGATGCAAACCGGAAACAACGTGCTTAGCCACATCCAGGCGCTCGCGCAACGGCGTCAGGATTTGCAGTCGCAGATGTCGCTCACGCCGACGGCGCAGGCAACCGCGGAGTTGACGACTCATTATCTCGACATCGTCTCGAGCCAGTTGAGCGACATGCTGCAAATGACGGCGAACAAGACGCAGAAAGACGCGCAGCAGCAATCGGCGGACAACGCAGAAGCAAAAGCCCGATCGGATAACGCCAAGGCTTTTCTTGACCAGCAGGCGGCTGAGCGCGCGGCGTACGGCAACTAGGGGAGTGCGGGATCAAGATGACGCTGCGCAATCTCAAACACATGGCCATTGCCTGGCTGCTCGCTTTGCTGACACTCAACACGTCGCCGGCATTAGCGGATGCGTCGGCGTCGGCGCCGGTGTCAGCCAGTGGGACGGCCGCGAACCCCTATGTGAGTCAGGGAGAGACGGCGGCCGGAAATGCGCGTGCGATCGACAAGATCACCGCGATGTTTTCCTCGATCATGGACACCGCGGTTAGCGCCTCCCAGAGTATCCAGCAAGAATCCGACAAGTTCGCCAGCGGGCTCGCGGTGATCACAATCGTTCTCGCGGCAGTGCGCTTCGGTGCGACGAAAGACCCTGTAATGGCGTGGGTCGCGCTTTTCGAAGAACTCGGCATCCTTGGCATCTTCGCGTCCATTTATGTGGGTTTCGCAAGCTGGGCACCGAACTTCTACAAGTGGTTCGTCTCCATGGCGAATGACATCGGCGGCGCAAACATGACGAGCGCACTCAGCATTATGGGCAGTGCGGCCGGACAGGTCTTCGATTCGGCCGTTCAGGCATGGTCGGGGATCGGCTTCAAACTAACGATGATCCCCGATGTCGTTATCGCAACGATTCCGCTGTTCTTCGCATGGGCACTCCTGTCTGTCACGTCCATAATCTTTGTGTTCTTTATCAACATCGGGCAACTACAGTTCGCCGCGGGCGTTGTGATGGGCCAGATCGCGTTCGCGCTTGGCTTTTCCTCATTCACTCGCGGCTATTTCAAAAGCTGGCTCGATTACATGGTCAGCGCGGGCATGTATATCGTCGTGGCGGCGATCCTGATGCGGCTCGTGACACACAATATGGTCAACGCTGTGCAGGACGCTGCTCAGCTAGGCCTCACGACAGCCGGCGCCGCCGCGCAGGTGTTCGATCTCGCCTTTTTCGTATTCCTCGTTTCATTCGAGATCCCGAAAATTGCCGGCATGTTTGGTGGGGGCGCGAACGCCAGCGGCGCAATCATCGGAAAGATTGCGAAAACGGCGACTGGGGGTCTTGTATGACGCTGCACGCATCCATGGAGAGCGAAGCGCTACTCACCCAGCACCAACGACGTGTCGACCTGATCGCGCAATGCGCCAACGAAGTCAGCAAGGCCGATTTCGAGCGCAGATGGATGAGCGTCCTTCGGTCGTGCGCCGCGTGGTTTGCTTCGCTGCCGCTTAGTCCCGAGCTCTACAGGGAGCCAGGCGGGGCTTTCCGTTGCACCGTTGAGACTGCTTTCTATGCGATGCGGCTGGCTGGCGGACAGAAATTCGGCACCAGCCTGCCCTCGGAGAGGCGCCGCCGCATCGAGCCGCAATACAATTACGCGGTGTTTCTCGCCGCAGTGTGTTCCCGGCTGGACGAGCCCTACCGGCATTTCATCATCGAGCGCGACAGGAATCGGCAGGCGTGGAATCCGTCGGTGAACGGTGCGGCGAGCCCATGGCTCGCCGGTTCCGACTATCGCATCTGCCGTCGGGAACAGCCGTTGCCCGTTGAGCGTATGCGCACAGGGATGCTGGCACAGGTTCTCGTGGGTTCCGAGCTACTGGCCGGGCTCGATGGCGAGGTGCTTTCCGATCTGTTCGGCGCAATCAATCCGAGCATGCAACCCCTCGGGGCCGAGTCGCTGCTGCATAAGGTGGTTCGTCAGGGGGTCGCCACTTCTGACGAATTCGATCGCAAGGCGCAACGCGCGGTATTCGCGCCCGTCCAATTCGACGTACCGTCTGCCGTGCATGTAGCGGCCGAGCTGGAGCCCGTGGTCGTTCCCGCGCCCGCTCCGGTGCAATCCGTGTCACCTGCCGGGCCGTCGGCGGGAGCGTCGTCGCCGCAACCCGTGGTCGCTCCTATTGATGCTCCGGTGCCGCCGGCGAGAGCGCCGCAGGCGCATCCGCAATCGCCGACCGTTCCTGCCGACAGCGTCGGCCCGTCGTCGCAAACGTCGCATGAGGTGTTGAGCTGCGCGAGCCCGATCGAAGCCTCCGGCGTCGCGCCACCGTCTGCCGCAATCGATCCGTCAACAATGAAGGCCGCGGCCCAGCCAGCCCCGGTACGTCGCGAATCGGAGCCGCCCGCGGCGTTCGAGGAAGTGCTCAAGGGCGTACCGAATCTCGTGCGCGAACTGTTTCAGGCGCTGCGCGAGGACGTTGCCACAGGAATTGCGTCCGTCCAGTGGAACGACAAGGGACTGGTGCTCCAGAAGCGTCTAGTCGGGGGTTATGGCGTAAGCAGCAGCACGCTCGTTGAACATATGCGCAAGCGCGGCCTGATGGTTGCCGATGAAGCCAGCCAGATCACTCTCACCCCGCGCGCGGGCCAACTCATTCTCGATCCACCCGCATGATCACTCCTTTTATCAATCATTTCAGGCCGATCTATGAGTTGCGTGCAGCCGCTTTCTGGCTCGCGGCGATTGTCCTACTGCCTCTATCGGGCATGCCCTACTCGTGGGTATTTGGCCTTGTTGCACTCGCTTTCCTTGCCGTGCGCTCATTCCAGATCTGGCGCGCATTGAAGTTCCGGATGGCCATTTCAACGAAGTGGCTCACGACCCTTCCGATCCCCAGGCTGTTGCAGATCCAGCAGCGCATGAAAGAGGAGGCGAACTCGATGTACCTGGGCATCGGGTTCGAATGGACGCAGAAGCATTGCCAGATTGCACACGACATCCTGCGCATGCCGACGACTGACATTCCGGGGTTGCCGAAATGGTTGAACAGGACGAAGACCGGGCGAAAGATTGAGGAGGCGATTGAAAGCATCTTTGCACCAAAGGACAGTGTTCGCGACCGGATGCCTCAGGGTGCATCGTGGATCCACGGGCTTGAGCCAAAGAAGGCTCTCGTCCCTTTCCACTACAAGTCGATGGGTGGCCACACCGCCGTCGGCGGCACGACCGGCTCGGGTAAGACGCGTACCTATGAGGTGATCTCGACGCAGGTCATCCATCTGGGCGACGTGCTCATTAACGTGGACCCGAAAAACGATAAGGACTGGAAGCTGCGCGCCGAACGCGAAGCGGCCAGGACCGGCCGGAAATTTCTCTACTTCAATCAGGCCAAGCCGTCAGAGTCCGTGCGTCTGGAGCCGCTAGATAGTTGGTCGCAGCCGTCCGAAATTCCCAGCCGCATTGCGCAGTTAATGGAAGAGGGGCCATTCCGTGACTTTGCGTACCTGTTCATCAGCCGGTCGGTCAATGGGGAGCTTTACATCGGGGACAAGCCCAATCTGCGCTCGATCCTGAAGTATGCACAGTCTGGCATTGCGACGCTTCTGGAAAAGGCGCTGCGCCGGTTCTTCGCGGAAAACAGGCTGACAGACTGGGAGCAGCAGGTCGCGACAGAAACGACGCGCCAGGGCCAGCGCAACAACGCGGCGACGCTGGTCGACGGAATGATCGCGTTGTACAACGCGAGGTTCGCATCGCAGGAGCGTGGTCATGAAGCGATCGACGGGCTAATTGCCACACACACGCACGATCGCGAGCACTACATGCGCATCATCGCATCGGCCCTTCCATTGCTGCAGATGCTCGCAACCGGTGAGACGGGTCTCATGCTCGCGCCGAAGGTCGACGATTTTGACGACGAGCGAGAGGTCTGGACCATTGAGAAGGTAATCCGCCAGAAGGCGATACTGCATATCGGCCTCGATTCCCTGTCAAACAGCATTGTCGCAAAAGCGATCGCGTCGATGTTGCTGGCTGACGTTTCAGCTGTCTGCGGCTCGATCTACAACTTCTACGAGACGCCGCCAGACGTGGTACTGATCATCGACGAGGTGGCCGAGGCGATCAACGAACAGGTCATTCAGATCCTCAACAAGGGACGAGGCGCCGGTTTCAAGGCGTTTGTCGCATTCCAGACGCGCGCAGACCTCGAGGCCAAACTTGGAAACGCCGCGAAAATGCTGCAGGTTTTGGGCAACCTGAACAACCAGATAATCCTTAGATTGGAGGATACAGATACAGCACAGTGGTTCTCGGATAAGGTCGGAGAGACTGCGATCCGCAATATCACGATCACTGGCAGTACGAGTACAGGAACCGAGGCGCATATCGGCGAATTTACCGGTGGCGTTTCACGTTCTCTTCAACTGGAGAAAGCGCCGCTGATCCCAATCCGCCTGATTCACAGTCTGCCCAACCTGCAATATTTCATGCGCATCTCGGGCGCCGCCGTGTATCAGGGCCGTATTCCAATCCTTCAAGGCTGAAAACCTACGCATGTCTGCCGTATTCAAAAAAATTATTCGCGAACACAAGCTATCGTCCCGCCTGATTCCCGTCTTCACGCTGGCGCCGGAGCTGGAGCTCGCCTGCGCACGCGTGGCCGATTTCATCGGGGAGAAGTTCATGGGTGAATCTGAGCCGCTTATCAAGGAGATGCTCGACACAGCGATCGCATCGTTCAAGCGCACGCGCAAGACCGGCAACCCGCACGTAGCCTTCATGCAGGGGCTTTTCAGTCACGCAGAGCGGCTCTACGCGCGGCGTTACGTGGCACGCGACGGCGAGCGGTACCACGTGTGGCCGCCAATGCTCGAACCCGTCACCGAGTTCGAAGCACGACATGAGGCGCGCGGAACGGAAATGGTCGACGAACGATGCCCGGAGAACATCACGCAGCGCTCCGCCGCCTTCCAGCTTGCAGCGCGCGCACTGACGGGCGAAAACTTCCGGCTCTACTTCGAGGACTACGATGTCGCTCACACGTTTTCTGATCGCGAAGCTGGCGAGAGTTGATGTGGACGTGGCGCGGCGGGCGCTCGCCACGGCGCATTCGCAGGACGTAATGGATGAGTCCCGCCCCGCTGAGTTCTCGCGCGGCGCTGGCGCGCGCGCGTACGGTATGGCCCTGTTCGTCTCCCGTCGTCCCGTCCACTTCTACATGGGTATGTTCGGCCTGATTCTGTTTCCGCTTTACATGCTGTCCCGGCTTGGGTCTGCGCTCATCGAGTGGGGGATTGCCACCTATGGCCAGTAGCCGATTCGTTTCGCACGTCAAGTGGTGGTTTTTCCTTGTGCCGCTGCTGGCCCTCGTCGTCATGCCTGCGCTTCCGGATCGCTCGCTGTTTGCTGTGCCTGCGCAGGAAGCGCAGTCTGTCGAAGACGTACTGGGCGTTGAGCGTGCCGATGACGTACTTTCGCTTACCAATGCACGATTCAGGCGCTGGTTCGTCGACACTGGCATCATCCGCTCGACGCTCGATGCGTCTGCATCAGGGGAAATCGGAGAGGCTGGCGTGTCCGACTTCGCCCGCTCCTGGGTACACAACTTCTGGCTGGAGGTGTATCGGGTGATCTATCGCGCGAGCGTCATGAAGCTGTGGCTGATCGGGACTTTCGTTTTCTGTGTCGCGGCTTTCGTTGATGGTTCCGTACGACGCAAGGTCCGGGCCTCGGCCGCCGGATTCGCGAGTCCGCTGTCTTTCCACCTCGCTGGCCACGGGATTCTGCTTGTCTTCGGGGTAGCGTTTGCGGTTCTAGCAGCGCCATTCCCGGTCCTCGCCCAATACTGGATCGCAGTCGCCGCGGTGCTCGGCGCGCTGCTGTGGAAGGCGGCCGCCTCGTTCCAGTAACACTTTTCCCGGAAAGCTGCTGAAAACCGGATAGCTTTCCGGGTTAGGAATCTGAGCCGGCTCACGGCTCCGGTCCTTCGATGCGCTGCCGTTCCCAGCGTCACGCCGCGATTCCATCCCTCAAATTGAACCGACACCTGGTCTTCATCAGGTCACCGCGGGTCAGCAACAACGCAAGCTATCCATCCCGCGAGTGCCATTAGCCGAATGGCGGACGCTTCATCCCCAAAAGCACAACAAAATCGAACATGTTTCGGGCGTATCTGGCTGCGTGGCGTCGTAACAATAAGGTCGTACCGCGCGCGTGGGCGCGCACTTTCCACAGGAAACCACATGACCACCATCACGGAAGAGGCAAATCTCGACGCTGCCAGCAATCCTGCGGCTGCCGAACTCACAATGTCACATACGCCTACGAACGGCGGTAATGATGGTGCCGCGGCGGGCGCTCCGGTGGAGAGCGGTCCGACAATCAGCGACGGTGCGGACGGTGGCGAGATCGAACTCGAACTGCAGCAGATGGAAGACGCCGCGAACACCCTTCACAGGGAAGGTGTGATCAGCGACAGCGAAGTGGACGAAAAGCGCGAGCAGGTCGCACGAACACGCAAGATGTTCCGTGAATTGTCCCCGGCTGAGCGCGCCGCAATCGTGCAGCGCCGCCGCGAGATCGGCCGTGAGCTGATGAACCGGCAACTGTCAGGCGCGGCCGTGGTCCGGGCCGCTGTGCGCCTGAATCACACGCGGCTCAAACCGCTCTTTGAGCAATGGTGGCCGTATCTGAACCGCATGAGCATCAATATGCAGCGTTTCGGCCGCTCGACGTTCGGTGCGGAGGATCAGGGCACGCTCACCGCCTTCTTCGAAAAACACGTCGGCGAACTCGAGGCCTACGTTGACGAGCAGCTGAATGTCGCCGAAGGATTCCGCGTAAAGACCGAAGCTCGATTGCGCGAGCAGGGCGATATCGTGTTTGCGCCGAGTGTCACCAAGCCATCTCTGGCAGTCGAAGTCGAGGCTTATTCGCGATTCTCGATGCGTGTGCTGTCGTTGCTGACGAAGTTCGACCACGTGATGGATCATTTCGACTTTCTCGTCTGGAACGGGGTGCGCGATCAGTCCGACATCGATGAGGAAACGTCGCGTTTTCTGCGCAAGTTCCACCCGGTTGGCTTGCGAGGCTATATGACACACCTGCGTCTGATGACCACGGTGCGCGGCCGCTAACAGGACGGCCAACATGCTCGACGGGCTCAATCCGCAACAGCGGGAGGTCGCAGAACAGCGGGGGCACTGCGTCGCGATCGCGTGCCCCGGCGCGGGCAAGACCAAGACCATAGCGGCGAAGGCCGCGCTACTGCTATCGGACCCCGCTGCGATCGTCGGCGCGGTCACATTCAGCAAGGATGCGGCCGTCGAGCTGCGCGACCGCATTCTTGCGCTCGCTGGCGACGGCACCAGGAAGCGCCTGATCGCAGGCACGTTTCACTCGCTTGCATTCAGGCAACTGGGCAAGCGCGATATTGCGACTGATGGCGACCGCATGGCGCTGATAGCGCGAGTGATCGCCGAGCTGGGTCTGGACTGCAAGCCAGAGGATGTCGTGCCCGTCATCGAGGGCATCAAAACCAATTTCGGACGCGTCGAGGCGGGCACCGGCGACGCGCAGATCTACGAAGCCTATCAGGCGTCGCTGGAGCGAAACGGCAAGATCGACTTTCAGGACATGCTACGACTGGCGGTCGCCGGCATGGAGGCGGGGGACATCGAACCGTATCACTTCACCGATCTGCTCGTTGACGAATTCCAGGACACGGACCCTTTGCAATATCGCTGGGTCGAACTGCACGCCAAGGCGGGGGCCAACGTCACCGTAGTTGGCGACGACGATCAGAGTATCTATGGCTTCCGTGCCGCACTCGGCTTCAGGGGCATGGAAAGCTTCGCAACCACGTTTAGCGCCCAACGGGTGGTGCTCGGGAGTAACTACCGTTGCCACGACGAAATCCTCTCAGCGGCTGATCGCGTCATTCGCAACAATGCAGATCGCATTTTGAAGGTTTTGCGAGCAGAGCGCGGCCCGGGCGGCGCAGTCATGGCCAGGCGCTCTGATGACGAATATGCGGACGCCGTCGCGGCAGTCGAGACGTTGCAACCGCTGCTGAAGGCGGGCAAGTCATGTGCAATCCTTTCACGCACGAACCGCATTCTGGACCCGATCGAAGCCGTGTGCCGATCGCATGGTGTGCCGTACTTCCGCGCCTCCGGCAGCTCCGTGTTGAATCGCCCGCAGGGCGCGCTGATGTGCAATCTGCTGGAAGTCGCCGAAGGGCACAAGCAGAACGGGCTCGACGCGGTCTTCGGCTACATGGGTGTCAGCACGCCCCTGCTTGGCGTCCTGCACCGCGATATGGGGACGGTGCTCGTCCAGCGTCAGAAGAAGGATCTGCTGGCGCTCGGTTTGCCAGAAGATACGGCGACGGTCTATCGCGCATTCATGAAGCGGCTATGCGAATGGCAGGAATTGTGCGCGCGGCGGTTCTATTCGCTGGTGCTTGACGGTGTACACGAACTGATGTTGACGTATGCGAAGAACGACCAGGCGATCCGGGCGATCCAGGGCACCTACGACGTACTGTCGCGCCTGTCGGGGACATTCGCCGAGCGCATCGAGTTTCTGCGGCGAGAAAACAACAAGCCGGCTGAAGGCGCGCTAGTGCTTACCACAATGCACAGTTCGAAAGGGCTCGAATGGGACCACGTGTGGATCTCACGCGCCGAAGAGGGTGTCGTTCCTGATGAGAAAAGCACCGAGTCTGAGGAGCGTCGCCTGTTTTATGTGGCGATGACGCGTGCTCGCGACGGATTGACAATCGCGACGATCAAGAAAAATCCCGTCTCCCGATTTGTCATCGAATCTGCGATCCAGTAGGCATTGATCCGCATGCTCAAACGACTGTTACACAGACTCGGCTACACGCCGGCCTCAACTCTGAGCCTCGTCCCGCACAGCGCTGCCCAACACGGTGAGCGTGCCCTGCATCAACTGCACGCCGATGGATTCCAGTGGTCAAATGCCAGAGCCGACGCGCTGTGCGCCTGGCATGAAGACGGCGAGGGCTATCACTACGCAATCGGCCGCGAGGACTGGGCGCCGCTCGCGGTCGTCGGACTCTCGTTGATTGGCAACGGTCAGTGCAGGGCGTGGCTCGACGAGACGGTACAGGCGCGCCTGGGGATCGGTCAAGATCTGCTCGCGTCGTGGCATGCAGCAAACAGACCGGTGCTGGATGGCTTGCGCGCCAGCCTCGATGCATGCACGTCCCCGGATGCCGCAGCGTCGATGTCCGGTGCAGAACGGGACATCGCGCCGCTCCTCAAAGCAGGTGAAATCGCTGAACTGTTCGCGCTCACGTGGAGGCGATATCACCTCGCCTCGCCGTTTAGCAGACTTGGTAATTCGGCCCCGTACAACAGGCTCGCTGTGCATCATGCGCTGCGGATCGCGGCACAGACCAACCTTCATGCACTTGAGCGGGCACTGGAATGGCTGACGTTGTGGCTCGAAGCGCGCGGCATGAGGGTCGACCGCGAAGCACAGTCGGTTGAACTGCCTGGCTATCAGGCGCTATATTTCCAGTCAGATGCCGGAATGTGGCCGTGATGCGGAGCCGCGGGAAGAATAAGGGGCGCTGTGCGCCCCTTGTGTTGTTGCCCTTTCCGGGCTGAATGTTCGTCAGCGATTAAAGAGCCACATTGTGCAGCTTCAGGACAAGTCGATAGTGAGAGTCGCCTAGCGGCACGTCGATTGTCTGGCCGTCTGCGACCACCACGTTGCGTTTCTCGACGATCAAACCCTTCGTATTCACGACTTCGGAACGACAGTCGGCTGGCCCGTCTTCGGACTTGCCGACGAATTCCGTGTCCTGAACGCTGACCGAAACCATCGCCTTGTTCCCGTCGACCATGGCCGGTGCGATAAACAGGGCGCGGCCGACAAAGGCGCTCTCGCTCCTAGGAGTGGTCGTGTTGCCAACCTTCGTACAATGACCGTAGCCGATGTTGTCGCCGTTCGAAATGACAAAGGCGGCTTTACCATCGTTGCCAATGATCGATGTGCCAGTCACGATCTGAACGCCGTCCTTGTAGAGCGCTGCGTCGAGCTGCTCTTGAACTGGTGCTGTTTCGGCCTGTGCGCTGGCCATGAACGCGCCGGCAACGAGGAAAGGGCTAATAATCTTGCTGATACAGTGCATCATGGAACTCTTCTGGTTGAAAAATGTACCTAGGCGCATCATCAGGAGTTCGATGCGGCGCGTGACAACTGCTGAACGTTGCTTGCAGCGTTCTCTATCGTCAGATCGCTCCTGCGCTTGACCTGCCCTTCAAGTGACGCACGCGGGCCGAGACGGATCGTCCCGTAGTAGTAGACGTTGCCTATCACGCGGCCATTGATCTCTAGAGCGCCGCGGGCCCGGACGTCGCCTTCGACGGTTCCATCCACCCTGACATACTCGCCTTCGACCTGACCCTTCACCATGCCTCCCGGGCCGATGTGGACGAGGCCGGAACTTGAAACGACATTCCCGTCCACGATGCCGAAGTTACTCATACCGTGATCGAGGATGACGTCACCGTGGATCGATAGCCCCGCGGACAGGAGCGTGACATTAAGCGGCTGTTGCTTCATCGGTCGCCTCATCAGAATAGCTGCACATCGCCCGACTTTGAGCGCTGTGCTTTGGGTTGCGCTGGAGCGGCCGGCTCGGCGATATCGCTGTTTGCAGTGGCCGCCGCGTGGCGGGTAAGGCGATGCAGAGGACGCAGGACAGCGCGCGACTCGGCTCTCGGAGCATCCTGCGCCGATCCGCCGGGAACCGCTTTCGGCTGCGTTGTGGCGGGCACAACTGGGGGCGTGGCCGCCGGCTGGTTGTTATTCGGGGCATCGGTCACCTTCGGCGCAAGTTCGGAGGGCTCTGTTGCAGGCGACGGCGACGCAATCCCATTGACAGAAGTAGCGGCCGGCGAAGATCGCTGCATCCGAATGGGGGATGCTGCTGCGCTTACGGCAGAAGCATGCGGAGCCTGGGAGGCTGGAGCAGCCGGTAGAACCGATTGAGAAGCGAGAGTGCGGGCATCGACGTCCGCGAGTGCGGACTGAGCCACCGGTCTGTGCGTGTCGAGGTCACTCGACACAAGCGGACGTGCGGGCGCCACGTTGATCGGCATCGTACCGTCGGAGTTGCCAGCAGGAACCGGAGACGGCTTCGCCGGGTTGGGTGCGACCGGCACTTTCGGCGCCACGACCGTCTCATGCATCGCGCGCCAGATACGCGCGGCGCTTACTCCACCGCCTGCAGCTAAAGCGGCAATAGCAAGCGCGAGGACTGCAGGCTTGCCGGCCTTGCGTAGCACAGCCGCAAGTTCAACAGCGCGACTGCGGGCGAGCGGAACGCGGTCCGGCGCAGGCAGGACGGGCATGGCTGCCGTATGACTAGCAAGGTCGATGATTACCGGCTGCGTGCTGTACTGCGCGTGCAGCGCCTGAATTTCCCTTAGATTCATATCTCTCTCCTGTGACAGTTCGAGCGTAGCCAACCAGCGGCGATGTCAAGCCGCGATGGGGCTTTCCGGGTCTGCTCTGGAAGGGCGGGCGTTACTGCTCGCGCCGCTCGCCGTCGAAGTCGTACTGATCGTTGTCCGGCATGCAGATCTGCACGATATGTTTGAGCCTGCGCTCGGCGTTGTTGAGGATGCGGGCGCGTTCCTCACCTGTGATCTTGCTGCTGACGACGCGTTCGGTTGCGCGCGCATACACGCGGTCGTACTGCGTGAGGCACCGGACCAGCAACCCGGCCAGAGGGCGGGTGATCGTCAGCTCGATCAGGTCATGTGGCAACTCGATCGGGCGGGCTTCATGGCGCAGCAGCCATTGCTCCGTCTTGCGCAACCACTCTGAAGTCTCCCGCAACGCCGTCTCGAGTGCGCGCACTTTTCCCCCTCGCGCGACCGCGATCTTCGACGCGCAAAAGTTGTAGTCGGAACGAATGTAGTTCCGCGCGAACAGCGACGAATAGCGCAGCACGGTTTTCGCATCCGACTCTGCGTTAATGCGCGCAATTCGCGAATCGCTCGTGAGGCGTTCGATGGGCTTCAACCCGCTACCGGGTACGGCAGGCGTTGACTGTTCAGTTGGCGGGGCGACGGCCATAGCTGGAGCATCCGGTGCTATGTCTGGACGCGGGTCCGGCTCCTGTGTCTGTTCAAGAACTGCGGCCATGGGATTATTCAGGGTGGTCTCTCTCACCGGCCATTTTGCGGGCGCATGTCAGACGATATACGGTCAAAAGCTATGCCGTTTTCGTGATCTTTCGGGGGATTTGCGGCAGCGTTTTGGGCAATACTGACTCTACTTCTCGCGTCCCTGACGCATCGACACTGACCCGGCTAGCCCGGAGTCCATCTTCTGTCCAAGTCGTGCCCTGCGCATGCTCCGACCAGCCGGCAACTGGTGTGGAATCTTCTGCTGATGAGCGCCTAGCCCGCGTTCCCCATTCATTCAGTCATAAAACTCGTTGCCGGCCGCATTCACTTGCGCCGCGACATCGTTCGGACCCGGATCATTCGGGTGTTCTCTCTCCAGAGCCCGTCTGGGTAGAACGATCGTAGTGGACTGAACCGTGATCCTGCGGCGGAATGAATTTTCCGAAAATGGGCTGTTGCGCAGCGTGACCATGCTGCGCGGGAACGACCTAACGTTCCCGACTGTGAGCCTCACGGCTCCCTGAGCGCCACGACCCCAGAAGGGTTGTGGCGCTCGGGTCATTTCATCCGAATCCCGAAGCGCGCTCCTCTGACCGAGGAACGCGCTTTTTTTTCGTCCTTCAGTTCCTGTCCCGTACGGAGGTCTTCCATGCTTCCCGACCGTCTTGACCAGCGCATTGCCCAGGCGATCAGCGACACGATCGCCCAGGAACGCGCATCTGCAGATACCGCGTCGCCAGCATGGCGCACGCGGTGCGAGGTAGCACGGTTCGCGACGTTCAGCGATCCCGAGCGCCGCGTTTTTCTTTCACATGTTGCTGAACGCCGCGGCGAGGCGGCGGCGCACGAACTGGAGCAGTCGGCCAGCGAGTTGCGCACCACAGCGATCTTTTTCCTTGCGAGAAAACCCTCATGAATGCAGTTCCCAGCATGCTCAACGGCCCTGTGCGCAGTGTCGTTGAAGAACGGGCCTTGCGCCCGCCGGTGATCGGACACATCCGGCCCGGCATCAAGGTGCTCACATCGAAAGCCCGAGCCAACAGTCGCGCCGTTGACATCTACAACGACATGGTTGCGGCGGGTGATTCGTTCGACACGATCGGCAAGGTGATCGAATCGAAGTGCAACCTGAAAAACGCACTCGCGCCCAAAAACACACCGTATTTCACGTGTCGCCGCTCGGACTTCACCAATCCCGTCGTCGCCGACGAAGTCCTCAGGCTGTATGGCGAGGATCGTGGCGAGGGACTCAAGCTCTATCGCTTTCCAGTGCTGTTCGCGTTCAACGACTGGATGCAGAACCTGCCCAACCAGATGGCCGTGTACGGCGCCAATGGTCGAAAGTTCTTCTCGCAGTACGAACGCGATGGCATCCGCTATTGCATGACGTACGCGAAGATGGAGCGGGATCAGCGGGCGCAACGCGCGGTTCGCCACTTCGGCGGCCGCACCGTGATCCGGCGGCAGGATGAAGCGATTCCTGATGGCATCTGTGACCCCGAACAGTGTCCGCAGTATCAGGCGCGACATTGCAACATGTCAGCGAGTTTCATCTTCGCTGTGCCGGACATCAAGGGGCTGGGCCTCATCGAGTTGCCGACGAATTCGATCTACGTGCTTCAGAAGGCTTATTCGGCCATGCAGACCGTGCAGCTTGCCAGAGGCAAACTGACCGGGACGCGTTTCTGGATCACGAAGCGCGAGTTCGACATCACACGCATCAACGAAAACGGCGAAGCGGTTCGGGCAAAGCAGCTGCTCACCGTTCTCGACGCCGACATCGACATCGGTGCGCTGCTCGACGGCGCCGATGATGCGGTGCCGGCAATCGAAGCGGCTGGCCAGGCTGTCGCACTGCTCGAGGCCGGTGGCAACGTTGTTCCCCTTGGCGGTGGCTTTCCAGTCGCCGTTGCTGATGAGGGAACACGCGGTGAGAGCTCTGTCGACGACAGCGACCCGATGGCAGACCAACAGGCATCCGGGCAGCAACAGCCGGTACAGGTTGCAAGCGGTGCCGAACCGGGTCATGCATCGAACCCGCCGTCATCGCAAACTGACGCCAGCGCGGACGATGCAGTCGAAACGCTCGCCGACAAGCTGGACCGTATGTCGGACCTGCTGAAGCGTCTCGGGTTAAGCGCGGAAAACCGGAAGGAAGATTTCCGGGTCTTTGCGCACACCACCTATGGACGTGGATGGGTCGAGCGGCCGCAGGATGTCGACAGCATGAACGAGCGTCTGGAGAAGGCACTGACCGATCGAGCTGCACTCGATCGCGAGATCGCAGCGACCAGGCGGACGACGTTCTTCGACTGACCGCTTTCATCCCTTTCCACAACCTTCCTGCCAGCCCTTCGGGGCTGGCTCTCTCCGTACCCGTAGCGAGAACATTTCAGCAAGCTGGTGTTTGCTCAAGTGTTTTCGACCGCGCATTTGCGCATCGAAGCCATGCCGCTAGATGCGGCCATTTCCCTGTTATTCACAAAGGAGTTCGTCCGATGCGCACGATCGGGAATTACACCGCGTTTTTCGGCGCGGACGATGTATTGAGCAACTGGCATCCGTGCCGTTTCACCTACCACGGTGTCTCTTTCACGTGTGTCGAACAGTTCATGATGTACGCGAAGGCAAAGCTGTTTGATGACGAGACGTCCGCCGCGAAGATTCTCGCGGCGACTGATCCGATGACACAGAAGAAGCTCGGCCGCAAGGTCGCCAACTTCGATCTGGATACATGGGTCGCGCGGCGCGAATCGATCGTCTTCGTTGTCTGCCGCGAGAAATTTGCGCAAAGCCATGAGCTACGGTCCGTGTTGCTGGCGACGGCGCCGACGGTGCTGGTTGAGGCCAGTCCCTATGACCGTATCTGGGGCGTCGGCCTTGGCGAACGTGACCCACGCCTGACCGATGAGTCGCAATGGCGCGGACAGAACCTCCTGGGCATCGCGCTCATGAAGGTTCGGGACGCGCTCGCTGCGCACTGACGAAGATTCCTTCCCTGCGTCCTCCCGGGCGCGCATTCCCACAATGGCTGCCGATTGGCGGCCTTTTTCATTTCTGGAGGCGAAAGTGAAATTCGCGCATTTTTCTGACCTGCATTACGCGCCCGACAATCTGGCCGAGTCCGACCGTTGTTTCAGTTTCGCGGTTGGCAACGCGATCGACCGCGGCGCTCAGGTTGGCGTGATTTCCGGCGACTCGACCGATCACCGGCTCGATGCGCATGCGCCGTCGTTGCACGCGCTCGCGACCCAGATTCACCGGCTAGCCAACGCGATGCCTGTTCTCATGTTGCAGGGGACGTTCTCGCATGAGCCACCGGGCACGCTCGATAATTTCGCCCTCATGGGCGGCGTTCATCAGATCCATGTCGCGGATCGCGTATCTCAGGTCGCGCTCGTCGATGGGCGTTTCTGGGCATCGAAGGGACCAGTCTTCTCGGATGACGAACTGCGTCAGTTCATCGGCGTCATGCCCGAAGTGGTGTTCACCTGCCTGCCCACGGTCAACAAGGGCCAACTGGCTGCGAGCGTTGGCGCGCTCGAGGCCGGTACGGGACTGGGCGATGTGCTCGCCGCATATCTGGCGGCGGCGGGCCGGGTGAACAGGCAGCTTCGCGCAGCGGGGATTCGGACGGTGGGTGTCTCGCACGGTACGGTCAACGGCTGCACGACCGAGCACGGCGTCACGATGGCGGGGTTCGATCACGAGTTCTCGCTCACGGCGTTGTTCGAAGCCGAATGCGATGGCTTCATGCTGGGCCATATTCACAAGGCGCAGCAGTGGGAGCGCGACGGCAGGCTGGTCGCATATCCGGGCTCGATCGGCCGGTTTCACTACGGTGAAGAGGGCGAGAAAGGCTATCTGTCGTGGGACGTTGAACCGGCCAGTGCGTCAGCAACGCTCGTCGCAACGCCTTCGCGACAGATGATCTGCATGGACTTCGACGGACCACCGGACATGGCAAAGCTTCAGGAGCTCGCTGCGGACGCGACCGACAAGTTCGTGCGTGTGCGTTGGCAGGTCGACGAGGAGCATCGTCAGGTGGTCGATCGTGAGGCGATCAAGGCGCTGTTTTCTGGCGCCGCGGGCCTGAAGGTCGAGTCGCGCGTATTGCCGGTGGTTCGCAGCCGTGCCCAGGGCATCAGTCTGGAGACGACCGTCGAGGGGAAACTCGCACGCTGGTGCGAACTTTCAAGCGTTGACGCCAGCCCGCTTCAGGACCGGTTGCAGCTGCTCGCCTCCGGCGACGTGGAAGCGATCGCGGCCGGTGTGCTCGCCAGTCTTGCTTCCGGGCCCGAACCGCAGCCTGAAATGCCGCCTGAAATGCCGGCGCTCGCCACGGTGCTCACGCACCCTGCCGCATTTCTGGAGACGGCGGACGAAGTCACGGCCGCACCGGTCGGGACTGACACGAAGGCGACCGTTACACCCGCGGCGCTCGACTGGCTCAACGACGATCTGTTTGCGGCCTAGCCGCCATGGTGAGAGTGGCCCGTATGGCACTCTCGCGCGGAACACAGCTGTGTTCCGGAAGCCCGCCCGCTACGACAGGACCGCGGGCTTCCGGAACAAGGTTCACCCGCGTCCCTGACGCATCGATCGTAGTCTCCTGCATCCAATTTTTCTATAACCCTGGCGGGGATTCATCCCCTCAGGGATGCACTCCGCCCATCTTCTGTGGAGTGTCATCATGTTTGGTCTTTATCCCGCCGGCTCCCAATGGGTCCGGCATTTCACTGCAAACCGCTCGCCGCGCGAGATCCAGAAGGTCCTCACCGACCACGCGGGCTATCGCGCGAGCATCTTTCATCTTCCCTTTGGAGAACATCGCGGGGCTGTCATTGCCCAGTCGGACCGCTTCCTGATCCTGACTGCTGCCGTCAACGCGGCAACGGCGGATCTGGCCGTTGTACCCGACGTGCAGCTGCAGAACCTGCTGTGGTCGTTCAACACGGGCTATGCAAACCAGTGGGGCTCACGCGAGCTGCTCGCGCTCACCGGTGTCGATAATTGGGACGCGCTGATCCGGCGTACCAGCGCGGCCTATGCCGCCGTCTGCAGGACCGTTGGCGAAGTCGTCGACGGGTCGCTGGAAAAGAGGGCGGCGGAAGAGGCCGCTCGAGCGGCCGCCCAGGCGGCTGCGAACGCTGCTCAACAGTCTGCCCACGTGCCTGATCCGATCGTTGGAAGGATGTTGTCCAACGACGATGATGCGCCGTGGTTGCCATCGGACTATCTGTACGATGCGCCGCTTCAGGAGGTGCCGACATGCGCCCACTGAAACTGACGCTGACGGGCTTTATTGGTGTTCGTGACGGCATGAAGCGCGACACCGTCACGCTCGATCTCGAATCGCTTCCGGCAGGCCTCATCGCGTTGACCGGTCCGAACGGTGCGGGAAAGTCCACGATCATGGATAACCTCCATCCGTACCGGATCATGCCGTCGCGGGCCGCGAAAGTGTCGGTGGATGCGTTCTCTTACTGGGACCACGTCTACGGCGCGCACGCGCTCAAGGAGTTCGAATGGGAGCATGGCGCTGTGCGGTACCGCTCGTCATTCGCATTCCGCAAGCCCGGCAAGACGGGCAAGGCTGAGTACTACCTGGCCTGGCGCGACGCGGACGGAAACTGGCAGCCCATGCAGTCTGGGGACGGTACCGTCTCTGATGGCAAGGCGGAAACCTATGACCTGTGCGTCGAGTCGGTGTGTGGCTCGCTGGAGTCGTTCTTTACCAGCGTCTTTTCTGCGCAGAACCGGCGTCCGCTCGCATCGTATGGTGCGACCGAGATCAAGGCATTACTCGCGGAACTGCTGCATATCGATGACCTGCGCACGCTGTCGGCGAAAGCCGCCGACGTCGCCAAGGTGCTCAGTCGCGCGCTCGACACCACGCAACAGCAACTCGTTGCGCTTGGATCGAAGCGCGATCGCGTCGCCCAGATCGATCAGGCCATCGCTTCCGATGCACAGTCCGTCACCGCAACTCGCGAGAGCCGGCAGACGCTGAACGCAAAGGTGGCCACCCTGACCGACCAGCGCGCCGTTCTCGCTGCAAGGCAGACGGCCAATGCCGGTACGCAGGCCCGCCTGCGGGAACTCGGTACGCGGCGAAGCCAGATTTCGTCGGCCATGCAGGTCCTTGTGACAGACGCGAGCGCCGACGAACGGCGCCTGAACCAGCGGCGCACCTCGTTGCGCTCGTCCATCGCGGAACACAACGCAGTGATTGCGCAACGTGAAGCGATTCTGGGTGCCGCCGCGGCACGTGATACCGCCCAGGCACGTATCGCGAGCGAGGAGGCGCGTGTCGAGCCGATCCAGAGGGAGATTGCTGCCCTCGAGGAGAAGCAGCTTGCGCTGACCGCGGCAACTTCCCGTCTGAACGGTCTGGAGTCGGAAGGGACGTCGAAGATGACGCTCCTGAAGTCGCTGGAACAGCAGGCGAGTGTGATCAGTACCGTGCCCTGTGCCGGTCATGAGATGCACAACACCTGTCCTTTGCTTGCGCAGGCCCGTCAGGCCGACGTACAGGTTCAGGAGCACCGCATTTCGCTCACGAATCTGCGTGCGACGTTTCGTGCCAAACGCGATGAGGTCGCGCTGCTGACGCCTCAGGTGCAGCATCTTGCGGGCAGGCGGGCGGAGCTGAAGACGGTCAATGATGCGATCGCGGCCGCGCGCCGTGACCTTCAGAAAGCTGTCGATCTCGCCGCACGCAAGCCGCTGCTCGATGCCGCAACCGGGGGTCTGGGCAAAGCCAGTAAAGAACTGGCCGCGCTCGGGACCGAGGAAGCCACGCTGCGCGCAGGCCGCGAGGCGCAGCAGGCCCGTCTGTCGGAGGAAGCGAAGGAACTGGACGCGGAAGTCGCACGCCTCGGCGTCGACGACGTGACCGGTGCCATTGCCGATATCGACCGGCAGCTAACGCAGTGCCGCGAAGCCATCACCGCGGCCGATGCCCGGATCGAATCACTGATCCGCTCGCAGACGACGCGTGAGGTCGAGCGACAGGCGATCGCAAAGGAGCTTGCGGGATTCGACGCTACACAGTCGCGTGCGAACCGCATCTCCGATGAGATTGCCCAGTGGAAGCTGCTCGCGAGAGGCCTCGGCAACGAAGGCGTGATTGCATTGACGATCGACGATGCGGGCCCCGCCCTCACGAAGATGGTGAGCGACCTGTTGCTCGCCTGCTATGGCATGCGCTTCACGGTCGAGATCCAGACGCAGCGGGCGCTGGCGAGCGGTGAACTGCGCGAGGGGTTCGAAATCCTCGTGCATGACGCCGATCACGACAGCACCAAGGCAGTCACGGTGATGTCCGGTGGCCAGAAGGTCTGGATCAACGAGTGCCTGACACGCGGCATCGCCCTGTATCTGGCAAGCAATGCTGGCCAGCCCTACCAGACCCTGTTCAGCGACGAGTCCGATGGTCCGCTCGATCCGCAGCGCAAGCTGCAGTTCATGCGGATGAAGCGGGAAGTGCTGCGGCAGGGCGGGTACGAGCGGGAGTTTTTCATCTCGCAGACCCCCGATCTGGTTGCGGAAGCGGATGCAGTCATTGACGTCGAGGCGCTCGCTGCCTGAGCGCTGTCATTTCTTTTCATTTCTTGCCCCTGTGGGGAACGTCCCCACAGGGGCGTTCCCTCGTCTTTTTTACAACGAGGAATCCCATGCAAAACCTGTTGTTGCTGCTCATCGCAGCGAGCAGTTCGTCGCTGTGCGCGTGCACGGCTCAACCTGTGGCACACGTTGAGCCGGCCAGGCCAGCACCGACGATCGTTGTCCGCAAGCCGCGAGGCGAGCCGGGCGACTTTGTTCTCTGCAAGGATGGTCGCGTCCTGGTCTTCCCGGCCGCGCATCCGCAAACCTGTTCCTGATCGCGCGAAGCCCCGGCCTCGAAAGAGCGTCGGGGCTTTTCGTGCGCAAAGATGGAGGTGACCATGAAGAAGCAGATCGCAGCCGCAACCGTGATCGGGGCAATGCTTGCACTTGTATGCCTGCTCTGGGAACAGCAGTCGTTCGCTGCGCTTCACAAACATCCGACGCGCGTACCAGCCAATAGTCTGTCGCCTTTCGACCGGCAACTTCGTCGCGCCTGACTGCCATTTTTCTTTACCCCGACCGGGCAGACCTCCCGGTTGGGAAGGTCTGCCCGGCATCCCCCAAGGAGCCGAAATTGACCTTCTCATGCAGTGATTTTCTAGATGATGTAATGCGCAGTCTCGTCCACTCACAGGCGATCACCGAGGCCGAAATTCCTGCCGATGATCCCGGCAAAGCCGCAGACGTTGCGACCGCGGCAATCGTGGGAATGCACCGTCCAGGCCTGTTCGCACGCTTCATGCGCGAGCTGCTGAACGCAGTTGAAACGTTGGGTGCAATCGCCGAGACCTACGGTGTCGATGCGCTGGTCTTCCTGTTCGACCTGCAGGGGGCGATTCTCAACGATACCTGTGTCGATGCGCACGCCGGCATCGACGGTCGCATCGTCGAACTCGTATCGCAACTGCCGTCGGCCGCCGAATGGATGAAGCATATCCGGCAGCTATGGCGTGAGGTCGACAGTCGCTTCGGGGCCACTGCCCTGCTGGAGAGCCGCAAGGTGCTGGAAAGCGGAGATTGTCGAACGCAGGACCAGGAGTTCAAAAACTTCCACCGGCTGCTTTGCGAGCGCTTCGAGTACCCGCACGATGAGATCGACTGGAAACGCGATCAGCTTTCGCTGATCGAATGGATCGCGAATCGCCAGTCGACCCCGGTCAGTGTGCAGCCTGTTCCGACCATCCGGGTCAGAGCGGACGGCGACGCGAATTTCTACCATCTTCTGGACGGCGGGGACTGGGTTGCCGCCGTGCAGATGAATGGCAGGTTCACGGTGCCGATGCAGGAAGCCATGTTGCAGAAGTTTGCCGGGGTGTTGCGCAATCCATGCGGTCCTCACTTGCCGGACATGAACAACGCAGTTCCTGATCATGTCCGGGACCGGGTGAAATGGGCGCTGAGCCGGTTGCGTGAACATGAAGCCGCGCTTCAGGGAGTTGAGCTGGCGCGCGGGAACGGCCATTTCCTGGCACTGGAACTGAAGGATCGGGAAGAGGCGATCAGGCACGCAATGGAAAGGATTAACGAATTTCGGGGCATGGCTGCGAAAAATGGTGTGGATGCTGAAGCGTTTATCCATTCCATTGGCGGTCTTCCCGATCTGGAGAGGTTCGGATACCGGACCAGCTAACCGGTACTACCATGAAACCGCCCGTCGAGCGTCCCCTCACAGGGGTCGCCCGACGGGCGTTTTTTTTGGTGCTCGCGCAGTCGGCGCCGGATTTGAGGCTCGTCTTCGGTCGAAAGAGACCACTTTTTCCGCATCTTTTCCCATGGCCACGCTCGCGCACTGGAATTACCCTGTGTGAATCTTCTGCGCCACTGGCGCATCGACCAGCCCGCCTCGCGGGCTTCTTTTTCCCCTTGGGAGCTTCTCCCACCGGGGAAGGCTCCCAGTCCTACTGGAGCCTTCATGAAAAGCACTCAACGCAGCGCCAATCGTTACCGTTCTGCTTCCTGTGAGCGGGTCTGCACTGCATCCACCCGGGTTCCCGCGGATTTCGGGCGTCACTTGCGTGACATCGCCCGCCCGCTGCAGATCGCATATCAACGTCTCATGTCTTCGTATGACGGTGATCCAGCCGGTATCGAGTGCCGCATGGAAGATCGCGAGTCCTGGGCATTCGTGCTTCCGGATGCGTCAGGCTCAAAGGCCTGGCGCATTCAGCAGTTCGACCTGGACGGGTTCATCGGTCATCTTTGCTTCGACTCCCTCAACGAGGCGATCGAAGAAATGCTCCGCATGGGCTACTGCGTGACCGATCCCGGAGCACTCGATCGCATCGGCGCGACCGACCGATGGGCACGGGGTGTACGCCGCACAGCCATCATGCAGAAGCACCAGCAGGGGCTTGTTACCTACCGCCAGATGGTCGAAGAACTATCGGCCCTCCCTGCCTGACTTTACTAACCCCTACGGGACACGCTCCCGAGGGGGCGTGCTCCATCAAACCGGAACCAATCATGTTTGATGAAATTCTTGAAAAGATGGAGGCGGCAATCGCCGTCCTCATGGGCCTGATCCGTGCCGGCCATCCGTTGTGCGGCACGGCCAGCGGCAAGGACTCGACGTGCGCGACGATTCTCATGCTCGAAGCCGTGCGCCGCGTCGCGGATGAAGGCCTCGCCCAACCCGCGCACTACATTTCATCGGCCAACACCACGATCGAAAACAGCAGTCTCGCGCGACACATCGAGACCATGCTGGAGGAAGTCGACGATCACGCGGCCGCATATGGGCTTGGCGTGACGACACACATTGCCACGCCGTCGCTGGCGATGCAGTTTGTCGTTTCCACCATCGGCCGCGGCACACTGGTGCGCACCGTCGAAAACGGCGTGCGTGCCGGCAAACGCACGAGAGCAACGCGACGGACTGGAAGCTCATCCCACAGCGGCGGTTGCGCGCGGCGCTCGAGCGCGATGCGACCGCCCGCGGCGACCGCGAGATCTGTACCATTCTCGGCAATCGCATCGCTGAAAGCGCCTCGCGCGGCGTTGCCATGCTGGCCCGAGCGGAAAGCGCGATTGCGCCTACGCGTGACGCCAACGATGCACTGTCTATCTCACCGTTGCGCGACTGGTCGGTCGATGACATCTGGCTGATGCTGACGATGTTTGCCGACGAAGAGAAGCGTCCGTTTCCTTGTGCGTTTTCGGTGCGATCCATCGAACGTCTGTCGGACCTGTACCGCGCCGGTAACGATGGCATGTGCGGAGTGGTTCTCGGCGAAAGTGGGCAGCGTACGGCGTGCGGTTCGCGATTCGGATGCGTGTTCTGCTGCGTCGTTGGCGATCGGGACAAGTCGCTGGAATCCATGATCCGGGAGCCGGAGCATGCGTACATGGCGGGCCTCAACGATTTCCGCAATTACCTGCTCGCGACACAGTGGGATTTGAAGCGCCGCGAGCTGGTCGGTCGGTCGCTGAGTTCTGCCGGATATGTGCGAGTGCAGCCCGATGTGCTGTCGTTCTGGGAGCGCATGAACCTGTTGCGCTACCTGCTCACGCTCGACGCGCTCGAAATTTAACGCGCCGAACGGCACGACGCGGATCTCGCGGCTGGTCTCATTCCTGATACGCCCGAGAACCGCGACCTCTGCGACGTGCAGTTCGAAATGATCACGCCGTCACAACTGGTCGCGATCGACTTCATGCTGTCCATGCACTACTACGCACCGCATGCGTTTCCAGCGGTATCAGCCTGGTACGAAGTCCACAGACTGGGGCGCCGATACCGCATCCCCAAAGTCGACACGTTTCCGAAGGTACCCATCACGAATCACGGATGGTTCCGCGTCGGACAGTTCGACGCGGAGGCGCCCGCCGAAGGTCTTCGGGATTTTGGCGCAGAGCAGTGGAACGGGTACCGACATCCGGGTCGCGTGTCCACCTATGCGCAAACGACTGCTGGCGAACGCGTTGTGTATTTCGAACAAAGCGACCGCCTCGACGTCGATGCCGAAAGAGCGTGTGAGTTCGTGACCTGCTCGTTTGATTACGAGTGGTATGCGCGCGTGCAGGTCAACGCAGGCATCGAATCGGCGCGTTTCTGGCTCAACGAAACGATCCTGACACTGCCTAGCGGGAAGTCCCAGCGATATCAGGAGATGGCGGTGCGTGGGCAGTATTTCGCGCGCCTCGCCGAGCGTCTGAACCTGACGCCGGCGGAGATGGATCAGTACCTGATCAGCAATGCGGTAAAGGAAGTGCAGCAGCTCGATCTCTTCTCGATGGCCGCGTGAGCGGTCTTATCTCATTCACCCTTGCGGGGCACGCCCTCGCAAGGGGCTGCTCCGCGCATCCATCTGGAGTAGCTTATGTACCTTGAAGCAGCTGAACCCGGCATGCCGGTTCGCCAGCGCAACGCTCATGTGGACGAAGGCGTGGTTCCGTGTCGGTATCCCGCACAGCGGCGGCCGACTCGCATACCACGCGTTCAATGAAGGCTACGCGGGCATGGTCTCCGCTTCTGCCTTCTGGAATCCGAAAACCGGGCGCTTCCGCAACCCTGAAGCGACAGACCTGACAGAGATGGATTTCGCTCTGGACAGTGCGGGATTCACCGCCATGCGGCTCTTTCAACTGAAAGGCTGGCAGCGCGGCATCGCTGGCGTATATCCGTGGACGATGGAGCAATGCGTAGAATTCGCCTCGTTTTCCGGGGCGACGTGGGTCTCTCAGCCCGATTTATGCTGGGAGCCGGAGATTGCCGCGGATCAGGCTGCGATCGACTATCGCATCAACGCGACGGCGACGCTTCTGGAGGGAATGCTGCGTGTCGTCTATCCGTGACAGGATGAACTGTCGAAGACGATGAGCGCGGCCGCGGTTCAGAATGCCGTTCGCATCCCCGTAGGTGTGGTTCAAGGCTGGACGGTCGATGCGTTACAGACGCAGCATCGATCTCATGATGCAGGAGTGGGAGCGATGGATGCCATGGATCGCGCCCCCAGTCCTGATCGGCCTTGGGTCCGTCTGTCGACGGCACCTGACCGATCCCAAACATGGGCTATTCGCCATACTGGAGGGGCTGGAGGGGTATCTTCCAGCTCGGGCGCGCGTCCATTGCTTCGGCGTCAAGGGGCAGGCCTTATCGAGGGTCAAGATGTATCCTTGGGTGGCGAGTGTAGACTCGACGGCCGCCGACTATTCGGCGCGGGTGAAGGCCCGACAGGCTGGGATCTCTAGCACGATTGCGCACCGCGCTGCAGAAGTGAATCGCTGGATGGCGGCCGCCTCACGGCGTGCTGCACCTGCAACCGGCGACCAGTTCCGTCTTGGCTTCAACCACTGAATGCCGCATCCGTTTTATCGACCCAGCCCGCGAGTTCTCACAAACCGCAGGCTTGTTTTTTTGGGGGGTCTCAGCACTTCGCGATTAACGATGCACGGCCGCAGATCACGCGCGAATCAGTTCTGCTCAGTGCGAACTGGCTCGGTCATCGCAAGGCGCGCGATATCCTTTGGTACCGCGACCGGAGTGCTATGGCTTGTATGCACGCGCGTACGGCCCGCAAGCACGAATTCAGATCGGATCTTCACGCGCTGCGTGAAGAGTCCGCGGCCGGTCGTCACAGGGGTTGATTCATGCGGGTTTCTGCGCTCGATGTAGTCGTGGAAATCGACCTCGATAGGGAACATGACCTGCTTGTTGTCCTGAACCTTCAGCCTGACGCATTTGAGCGCCACGCCGCGCAAGTGGCTGTCGAGAATGCGGTTGAGGACGTGGTCACGAACGATGTACGAGGTCATCGCGCTTTGAAATGCCGGATTAAAGTGAAGCAAGTGAACAATCGCCAGACGCTCCGATGAAGCCGTGATGGCAACGCGAAACATCGTAAGCGGTCAATAAAAGACGCCCTTCCATCGAGGGGCAGAAGGTCAGAAGCTAGGTGTCCACGTGGACACCTGCACACTGACACTGATGACAGAGAACAAAGACCTGAAGAGCCGTCTGGTGATTG
>NZ_JBFPKO010000044.1:0-31741 GCF_040948765.1 Paraburkholderia sp. BR10923
CGCTCTGAATGGTCAGGACAGCAAACTGCACTGCCATCGTCCCACTCGAACGGATGTGCCCTGCGGATGATCCCGGAGTCGAAGTCGCCAGCCAACCGCCTCCTCCCGCGTCAGCGGGTTAGTTCAAGTATCATTATCTCGGGCTATCCCCCGCCTTGCAAAAGGCTGTCATGACGCAGATGCTTGACGAAGCAGGCGGGTCGGCGTTGGACGGGCACTTTCGACTTGGTAGAGGCCTCGAGGCGTACACTGGCGTGAAATTCGATCTTTCTCGAAAAGTGTCCACTGATATCGTCGGGAAAGCGAGCTTCAATAAAGGCTGCGCCGAGAAGAAGATTGTCTCGAACATGTATTTGAGAAAGGTCACTCTCAAAGAGATAAGCGTCATTCCCTTTCCGGAAACGATTTTCGCCGAAAGCATACCGGCCCATATTGTGGTCGCGAGTGCGGACGGGGCGTATATTGCGCCATGCGCCACCTGTCTTCAGATTTACCCCGGATAAGAAGTGATCAGTGGCAATTCGAAGGGCCGCTCCAGGACCAATATGCCTTTTGCATGCTCGTTGGTGGTGTTGTGCGGAGTCGTCGAGCTCATGAGGCAGAATTCGGCCATGAGCGGCCCCTCGATTCCACCGCCCGGTTGGGGCGCAGCAGCCCCGTCCCAAGTTGGAAGGAGCCAAACGTGCAAGTCAAACGGGTAGTTGCCAACTTCAAGGCGCTCGATCTTGATCGGGCCCGGGCGTTCTATCGAGATATCCTCGGCCTCGAGCTTTTGATGGACCACGGGTGGATCCAGATCTATGGTTCTCAGACCGAGATGACCATTCAGGTGAGCTTCGCCGCAGAGGGAGGTTCCGGCACGCCAGTACCGGACCTATCGATTGAAGTAGACGATGTGGACGCAGCACTTGAACGCATGAAGGCTGCGGGCTTTGCCATCGAATATGGTCCGGTCGACGAACCTTGGGGTGTCCGTCGGTTCTTCGTTCGCGACCCATTCGAGAAACTGGTCAATATCCTTGCGCACACCTGAGCGCCGTCCACGGGTTGTGCGGAATCGAAGAGGAATTGACCGTCCGCTTCGGAGCGCCGCGAATTTCCGCTTCGGGTCGCTCTATGCCGCTTGCATGAAAAGCCGCGCCCGCGGCGATCGCCAGGCTTGGTCGTCGGGCGCTAGCCGGCCCCGAACGGCCGTTCGCAAGCCGAGCGTTGGTGTCCACAGCCGCTTGCCATATTCGGTGCCTGCAGGGTCCTGAGAGACTCTCGGGAATCGAGCTTCGAATGCCTGAACCTGCGTTATTGCGAGCGCCACTACGGCCCTCGCATGTCGGCCGACGGTAGTCGGTTTGACAGCAAGCTGATCTGGGACGCGATCTTCTTCGCATCCTCCGGCGTCGCGGGATTGTAGACACACATGCTGAGATCAGTCCGGCCGTCGACGGAGAAGGTCGAATATTCGAAGGCGAGCGGGCCGAGCACCGGATGGCGGATGCGCTTGATGACCTCGCCGTGGACCTCTCGAACCTCGTTGTCGCGCCACATCACCTTGAACTCGGGACTGAGCCGGCACAGCTCATCAACAAGAGGCGCCACCTCCGTTGCCGCTCCCGCACGCGCGGCATCGACCCGGAATGCACCGATGATGTGGCGCGCGACGCTCTCCCAGTCATACTGCACGGCGCGCGCACGCGGATCAAGGAAAATAGTGCGCAGCACATTGCGTTGGTTTGGCGGCAGGGAGCCATAGTCGCCCAACATGACAGTGGCCGCCCGATTCCAGGCAAGGACGTTCCAGGTGGCAGTGCGAATGAGGGCGGGGCTGGGGTCCAAGGCGTCGAGGACACGCTGCAGCCGAGGCGTGACACCTTCCTTCTCTTGGTAGCGGGCTTCGGGCGGCCGCCCGAGGCCAACTAGAAAAAGGTGCTCGCGCTCGACATCCGTCAGCATCAGGGCCCGCGATATTCGATCGAGCACATCGGCCGAGGGGGCACCCCCGCGACCTTGTTCGAGCCACGTGTACCAGGTGGGGCTGATATTGGCGCGCTGCGCCACTTCCTCACGGCGCAGCCCAGGCGTCCGCCGGCGCTCTGCGGGAAAGCCGAGTACTGCGGGATCAAGCTTCATCCGCCGGTCCCGCAAATAGGCGGCGAGGAGGTTTTCGTTGTCCTGGCGCGACTTCATGCTGTTAGTAGTCTTACCACGATAATGTCACTACTTTACCGGAACACTCGCAAAGCTGAGACTTGTCTCCAGCGAAAGTTGGAGACAGGTTCATGCGCGTTTTCATCACCGGCGCCACCGGATTTATCGGCATTCCCACCGTTAAGGAACTGATTGCTGCGGGACATAAGGTTCTCGGCATGGCTCGTTCAGACGAGGGAGAAAAAGCCCTGGCAGCTATTGGAGCAGACGTACATCGCGGTTCGCTTGAAGACCTCGAAAGCCTTCGGAGGGGCGCAGCGGCGGCCGATGCCGTCATTCACTTGGGCTTTATTCACGACTGGTCCAACTTTGCAAGGTCTTGCGAGGTCGATCGCCGCGCGATCGAAGCTTTGGGCTCAGTCCTCGCTGGCTCAGATCGGCTTCTGATTGCCACGTCGGGGACGGCAGGATTAGCCGGGCCGGGCCAGGTCGCGACCGAGTACGATGACGTGCCGCCAGATTTCCCCTTTCCCCGCGTCTCCGAGCAGACGGCGCTATCACTGGGGGGCGTGCGCGCCTCGGTGGTGCGGCTTCCCCAAGTTCACAACACAATGCGGCAAGGGCTTCTGACTTACGCTGTTGCTGTGGCGCGCGAGAAAGGCGTGTCAGCCTATGTCGGGGAAGGACGCAACCGCTGGGCAGCGGCACACATCTCGGATGTCGCCCGTCTTTACCGGTTGGCGCTGGAAAAAAACGAAGCGGGCGCGAAATATCATGCGGTGGCTGAAGAAGGCGTGCTGATGCTGAATATTGCCGAAGCCATCGGCCGCGGGCTGAAAGTGCCCACAAGATCCATATCCGCGGGAGAAGCTTCGACGCACTTTGGTTGGCTGGCAATGTTCGCTAGCCGCGACCTTGTGGCATCAAGCGAAAAGACGCGGAGGACGCTCGGCTGGACTCCGACCGGGCCCGGGCTGATTGCCGATCTAGAACGGCTTGGCGCCTCGAATAGCTGAAGCATGCAGGCTGTATTTGAGAAAGGTCACTCTCAAAGAGATAAGCGTCATTCCCTTTCCGGAAACGATTTTCGCCGAAAGCATACCGGCCCATATTGTGGTCGCGAGTGCGGAGGGGGCGTATATTGCGCCATGCGCCACCTGTCTTCAGATTTACCCCGGATAAGAAGTGATCAGTGGCAATTCGAAGGGCCGCTCCAGGACCAATATGCCTTTTGCATGCTCGTTGGTGGTGTTGTGCGGAGTCGTCGGGCTCATGAGGCAGAATTCGGCCAGCAGCGGTCCTCTATACCTTGCAGTCGAATGACTGCTTTGTGGTTGCTGGGCTATCGCCCGCTTGCTTTGTCAGCGGCCATCAGTTCTAGAAGATTGCCGTCGATATCGCGAAAGAACACTGATTGACCTGGCTGTCTATCGGCCGTCATCCGTGCAACCGGACCTTCAAGGATGTTGACGTTTTTTCCTTCGAGCAGGTCGAGCATTTCACTCACCGAGCCATTCCAGCGGAGGCATATGTCGGCCGCCCCTACCGTTGGGCGCTCGGCGACCAGATCGACCCCGTTGCCTTTTTGATGAATGCTCAGGACCGCGCCGCCGATTGCAAGTTGGCGCACGAGCACCCGGCCGTCTATGACATGCTCGGCGACGACTTCTGTCCCGAAAAGGTCATCGTAAAATGCACAGCTTCCCGCGAGGTCAGCTACGGTGATAGCAACATGATCGATTGCAAGGATTCGTGACATACGGACCTCCAAGAAAGGAACCATCCTATGCGCGAATAGTGAGCTGTGAATTAGAAGGCTACCATTTTGGCCAGCGTGATTCCGATTTGGAAAAGCTGCCGCTCATTATCTAGTTGCGACTGACCGAAGAGGGTCGGCATGAGGCATTGGCCAGACGCGTTCCGCACGCAGTACGAGAGAGTCGTCCATCGCAGTAAAGCCGCGATCGTTCGGCGCCAGCGGCACCGCTTCGAGGAGATTGTCCAGCAGTTCAACGGGTTTCTGATAGCACATGGCGTCCTCCCACCAGGGTTCGCACAGTGGTCGAGCACGACGGGTTCCCGACGAGATCGGGCTGTGCGCTGTTGAGAGTATAGGCGCGCGACGGCGCGCAGCGGTGATCGGGTTGTAAGCTTGGAAGGTCGACAGTGAGCGACCGAAAGAGCGCGTTTTGACGTCACTAGCTGCCGGATGGACTAGAATGGCATCGCGCCAGATCGCACAAAGCCTTGTGGAACGGGGCTTTGGCTGACTTCAGCCAAAATTGCACAATGAAACCGCTTGCTTCATGGCCGCCTACAACGCGCGATTCGCGAAGCCGCCGCGCAGCGCGTTCGATGCACACTGGCCGTTACGGGCTGACGAGAGTCTGGATCTGGTACTCACGTGGCGCGAGCCGCGCAAGGTCACGAAGGCGCTCACGGTGCAGTACGACCGCGTGCTGTACCTGCTGGATGACACGCCTGAGCACCGCAGGCTGATCGACCGGTACATTGAGGTCTGGGAGTATCCGGATGGCCGTATCGAGCTGAGGGCCGATGGACGCCTACTGACCTGCCGGCAATATGACCGGCTTGCTGAAATCGATCAGGGCGCGATCGTTGAACACAAGCGTCTGGCTCACGTCCTTCAGGTGTCGCAGGCGATCCAGGCGCAGCGCGATAACCGGCGCATTGGCAAGGCGCCCTCACGGACTCACCGGGGTGCCGAAACCCGGGCTCAAGGCACTTCGCCAGGCAAACAGAAGCAACGTGAATTTACGCAGGCCGATGTTGAACAGGTGATCGTAGATCTGGCGCAACAAAGAAAGGGGCCAGTTCAGTCACGCAAACCTGGCCGTCGGTCTGCAAGGGATCTCGCAGCAGACGTCAGCGCCCTGCCCGTTCAGGCCCCATCCTTCGACACTACGTGAGGACAAACCCATCAGATACGGACCCTAATCCCTCCAAACGAGGACATTTGAATCTGGCTGGAAAGCGGGCATTTGAATCTGGCAATGACACAAGTTTTAGACGATAAACTGTCAAACATGAAAACGCGTCAGTCCCTGCACACCTCGCACTCCATCCCGGCCGAACCGTCAGCGTTTCCGGATGCTGACCGACTTGCGGCGCTGCGCGGCTGGTATGCTGGCCTGTCCTCGCGGGCCGCCGTGGACCGCTACCTGCCCCACGTCCGGCGCCGGGTGAATCGGCGCGCGGCATCATCGGCGCCATCCGCCGTGAGTTTGTTAGCATTGCCCTAGAACGCCAGCGCACCGATCTGGCCGATCTGTTCCAGCACCCTGTCGGTGAACGGATCGAGCGGGCAGGTGCAATCGCGCACGCGATTGACATCCTGCGTACGCTGCCCGCACCGCAACCGAAAATCGCCGATGACATCGGCCTTTGGCTCGCACCCCGCGCTGTGCGCGCGCTGCGTGCGTATGGCATTGCGACTCTCGCTGACCTGACGGTTCGCGTGCCCCGCCGCCGCCGCTGGTGGAGCGTAGTGCCGGGGCTGGGCCAGACAAGCGCCCGTCAGATCGAGGCGTTTTTTGAGGCCCACCCCAGCTAACGGAGCGCGCCCGGGCGCTGGTTGCGGTAAGCATCCCCAGCGTTGTTGTTTCCTGGGAACGGTTACGGATACCCCATGAGGTCGATGGTTCGCACGGCAGCTTCCGCGCGCCCCGGCAGGCCTGCGCGCTCGACGCAAACAACGATTACGAAGCGGTACAGGCATGGCTTGCCCTGCACGAAACCATCGCCACGCAAAGTGCATACCGCAAGGAAGCCGAGCGCCTGATCCTGTGGGCCATCGTCGAGCGCGGGCGGGCGCTGTCCTCACTCACGACCGAGGACGCCATTGCATACCGCAGTTTCCTTCGGCACCCGCAGCCGCGCGAGCGCTGGATCGGACCGCCACGACCGCGTAGCGCTCCCGAGTGGCGTCCGTTCGCCGGCAACCTGTCGGCGCGCTCGACCGCCTACGCGCTTTCCGTTCTCGGCGCGCTGTTTCGCTGGCTCATCGAACAGCGCTATGTGCTCACCAACCCGTTTGCCGGCATCAACGTCCGAGGCAAGACACGCGTGAAACCGCTCGACACGTCACGCGGCTTCACCGAAGGCGAATGGGGGCTGGTTCGCACGATCGCCAACGGACTGGAGTGGTCCTATGGTTGGGGAACACTGGCCGCACAGCGATTGCGCTTCCTGCTCGACTTCTCGTACGCGACAGGCCTGCGGGCAAGCGAATTCATTGGCGCGAGACTTGGGGACATTCGTACGGGTGCAGACGGCGCCCATTGGCTCAACCTCGTCGGTAAAGGCGGCAAGGCTGGCAAGGTAGCGTTGCCGTCACTCGCCCGAACCGCACTCGAGCAGTATCTCGTCCAGAGGCACCTGCCGGTGACGCCGAAGCGCTGGGATCCAAAGACCCCGTTACTGGCAAGCGTTGACGAGGAAGGCGCAACAGCCATCACCCGTTCCCGACTGTGGTATGTGTTGCGTCGATTTTTTCATCTGGCCGCCGATGTCATCGGCACCGATCATCCCGTGCTGGCCGAAAAGTTGCGACGCGCCAGTCCCCACTGGACACGGCATACGCACGCCACGCATGCACTCGCCCGCGGCGCGGAGTTGACGGCGGTACGCGACAACCTTCGGCACGCCTCGATTGCGACAACCTCGATCTATCTCCAGGGCGACGAAATCAAACGCTACCGGCAGATGGACGAGGCGTTCGCCGCACCATAGGCGGGCACCCAAGCTGCGGGTTTCATCCGCTTAGCGTGCTCTATTTTCTGTTTCCTGAAGCGAGCCCAAATAGAGTATCTGCGAGAGTGATAGCTGCGGGCTCAGCGCCTGATCTGCTGCATATGCCTCGAGCCGCTCCCACGATCTGGACTTGTCATTTAACGCGTCGACGTGCAGCCGAGGGAAGTCGGCGTCCTCAAGAAGCGTGTGCAGGATGCGTCCGAGCCGCGGCAGGCGGCGGCCCCTTTCGCCAACGCCGCCCCCTGATCCCGTCGAGCCGCCCGGCCGTGCCGCACCTTCATGCAGGTCCAGATAGTCAAGCGCGTCGGCCACCGGTCTGAGCGGATTGTGCTGGCCTGGCCGCGCGCAATCACCGGCCGGCCCAACGTTTTCCGGCTCCGGTGTCTGCCGGAACGACGCCAGTGCGCAGTGGTGCTCGCCGTACTGGTGCATGCGCACGAAATGACGCGGGCCGTCTTCACGCACCCGGGCGGTCAACCGCGGCCGGCCACAGGGTGCTCTGACGCAGTCGCACTCGAGCCACAGACGCACATGTCGTCCGTCGTGCATCTCTTCGAGCACGGCTTCCACGAGTCTGACGTCCTCAGGCCGCACTTGCTGTCCGTCGCCGCAGAACCGCCGCACAGCTGCAGCTTCGTCTGCACTAAGATGTCGCCTCACCGTCCCGGGGTGATCCCGCTCGACAAGTTCCATGTTGCGCTCAGTGTGAAGGTCGGACGAGCATCGCGAGGATGTGCACGCTCAGGATCGACACCTCGTAGTCACGCAACCAGCCATTCATCTGGCGGGCGAACGGTGGGGTGCATACAGCTGCGCGTGTAGCCGTGTCTGATACAAGTGGTGTCGGTGGCTGGGACGCGAACGACAGCCGTTCAAGGCGGACGATGCGTGATGAATGGCTGTCGCGCAGGCCAAGAACTGGGGCGAGTTGCAAGTGAAGGGCACCGACGAATTCCGCCGGCAGGCGTGGATTGCGGCCGAACTCGCGGGCATCCCGACACGTGGATTCCGGCCGGATGCGCAGGATCGTGCCACGCTGCAGTCGGCGCCCGAAGCGATGCGTATTGCCGCGGGCGAGCGCGACAGAATGACGATGCCGCGCGTACCAACACGGTCGAGGCGGCGTCGGGCGAGAAGAAGCCCGACCAGCCGGAGGCTGCCCGCGCAAATGCGGCACCGGAAAGGGCTGCGGGGGGCGCTGCGCCGCACGGCCGCGATCTTCGCGCTCGGCTATCACACGGTGCGTCGCTGGTGGCGTTGGCTGGCCACGCAGAACGAGAACTTCTCTTTCCATCTGCGCAGCCGGTTCGCATCGCTCGGACGCAGTGCCGATCGCACCGGTTTCTGGCTTGCCTGTTTCCAGCTGATGCCCTTGTGCGAGGCAATGGGATGGCTCGATGACGACGGCGTTGCTGTCCCGTGATCGACTGATGCCCGTGCGTTGCGCGACGGCGCTGTTCGTGCTGTAACGGGCACCCCACACAGTCTGCTCACTGCCCGGCGTCGCGCATTGGCGGTTTCATACGGGTTCCCTCAACTCTCGAAGGAGAACGTATGATCGAAGTCGATCCGAAGGCGCTGTTTCGCCTGTCGGTGCTCGGTCCGCTCGTCAGCCGCGAACGGTTGGGCCGCGGCGAGCTGCTGCAGATCGTGCAACAGCTCGCGCAGCAGGAATACGCCATCCCAGGCTCGCGCCGACGGCATATCAGCGAGAAGACGCTGCTCAAGTGGTACTACGCATGGCGACGTGAGGGGCTGACGGGACTTGCCGATCGCGCCCGCACGGACATCGGCCGCTCGAAGCTGCCCGAGCCTGTACAGACCGCCGTGCTCGCGGCCAAACGCGAGAACCCGCGACGCTCGATCCGCCAGATCCGGCTGTTGCTGGAGGCGGCCGGCATCGTGCCGCACGACACGCTCTCGCGCTGCGCGGTACACCGTCTGCTCAAGGCGCACGGCATCTCGCGCATTGCTGGCCCCGATGTCGTGCCCGAGGAGAAGCGCAGCTTTGAGGCCGAGTATGCCGGTTCGATCTGGTACGGCGATGTGCTGCACGGCCCGACACTGTCCTTCGGCGGCCAGCGCACGAAGACGTACCTTGTGTCGTTGATGGACGACGCCTCACGGCTCATCGCCCACAGCGCGTTCTGTACCTCGGAGACGGCGCTGGACATCGAGGGCGTGCTCAAACAGGCGCTGCTCAGGCGTCGTGTGCCGAAGACGCTCGTCGTCGATAACGGCGCCGCCTATCGCGCCTCAACGCTGCAGGGCATCTGCGCGCAGCTGGCGATCCGGCTCGTGCATTGCCGGCCCTATGCACCCGAAGGCAAGGGCAAGCTCGAGCGCTGGCACCGCACGTTACGCGAGCGGTTCCTCGCCGAACTCGACGCGACACATATCCGTGACATGGCGGACCTGAACGCGCGGTTGTGGGCATGGGTTGAGCAGGTCTACCATCGCCGCAAACACAGCGCACTTGGCGAACACACGCCGCTCTCGCGCTACCAGCAGGACCTGCCGCGCATCCGGCAGCTCGGTATGCTGGCCGCACGACTGGACGAACAGTTCCTGCATCGCATCGCGCGGCATGTCCGTCGCGATGGCACCGTCTCGTTCAATGGCAAACGCTTCGAGGTCCCGTACGAGCTCACCGGACAGACGGTATTGCTCGTGGTAGATCCGCACGCCCGCACCGTCCTTCGCGTCGAGAGCCAGACCGGCCAGGCGCTGGGCGCCGCCACCGCGCTGGACGCCGTCGCCAACAATACGCGCCGGCGGCAGCGGCCGCGGGCCGTGCCCATCACGAATGTCGTCACGCCGGGGCCGAACCTGCTCGAACTGGTGCATCAGCGTCACTACCGGCAGGAGGCCTGAGCATGTACCGGCAACACTTCGGCCTGCGCGCAGCGCCGCTGGACAAGGATTCGACGGACCTCTGGGATGACGGCGCACTCGCCCAGCTCACCGAGCGCTTCCAGTGGCTGCTCGGCAGCCCCGGTATTGGCCTGCTGACTGGCGAGCCCGGCGTGGGCAAGACCGCAGCGCTACGGCATCTCACGCGCAGCCTCAATCCGCATCGCTATCACGTCATCTATCTGGCCGAAACGGAGTTCGGCCGCATCGACCTATACCGCTCGCTCGCCCGGTCGCTCGGACTGGAGCCCAGCTACCGGCGTGCTGACCTCTGGCGTGATCTCAAGCAGCGCATTACCGAGCTCGTCGAAGGCAAGCAGTTGCTCGTGGTATGGATCATCGACGAGGCGCAGAACCTGCCCATCGAGTTCTTCCGTGACTTCCCGTCGTTCCTCAACTTCGCGTTCGATTCACGCAACCTGCTCACAGTATGGCTGGCCGCGCATCCGTGCCTGGCCACCACGCTCGAGCGCGCGCCGTATGCCGCCCTGTACGGTCGTATCCAGGCGCGTGTGCAACTCAAGCCCGTAATCGAGCGCGAGCGCTTCGCGCAACTGATTGCGCACGCCCTGAAGAGCGCCGGCTGCACGCATACGCTGCTGGCCGACTCCGGGCTCGAACTGTTGCGGCAGGCCTCACGCGGTTTGCCGCGACAGGCCGGGCGCATCCTGCGCACCGCCATGCAACTGGCCGTGCCCCGCGGCCTGAACCATCTGCCCGACGAACTGCTGCAACAGGCTATAGAGGAGTTCCGGTGAGCAGGCGCCGCAAACACCCGAAGGCGTCTCGCACGGCGCCGAAGATCATGTCCCGACCGCCTGCACTACCCGAACTGACGGATAAAGCCGCCGCGCAGATCCAGCGACTGCTGGGCGACTGGCTCCTGTGGTTCAGCGCGGCATACGGCGAACAGATCCGTCGCTGCAACGAACCGTGGACGGCACCGCCACGCGAACCACCTCCCTCTCATCGCATCGACGATCCCTTCTGACGACACAGCAGCCCCGAGCTTAACAGCCGGGGCTGCGTTCGTTGTGCCGTGCGTCAAACGCGCGATGCCACGCACGTATCGTCTTCTTGCATCTCGCGTTCAATTAGCAAGGACTTCTACTCGACTGGCCCGCGACAATCAGCGTCGTCTCGCCTCGAATATCTCGCGATACCGAACCCCGAATACCGCGAGACGTAACAACCAGCGAACCGCGCAGCTGATGACGATGGCAGGGAAGCGGTGACCGTGATAAAGCGACTTTCTTTTCTTCATCGCTTCATTCTACCCCCGCTACTGCGTCAACTTGACAGAGCCCTTCACCGGGCTCACCCTGGATCCGTCCAATTCCTGAGCAAATGTACGTCCTGTGCGCTCTTGCGTCGTGAATACCTCAACGTGACAACGCCCTATTTCGCGATCAGCTGGCGCAAGCAGGATCACGCAGTCTTTGAGATTGATCAACCGGCAACAAGTTTGAAGCGTGTCTATCTTGTGCCGTGCCTATCGAGTCGGGCAAAATGATCTTGCCTGTTCTGGCTCCGGATGGATGTGATCTTTCTTTGAATGTCGACTATTGCAATTCACTCAATCATCTGAAAATCGGGGTGACAGGATTTTATCTCTCCAGAGGCCGTAATTGATTCAAAAGCTACCGATCAACGATCAAGGAACCCATCATGCAGACTCGTAAAATGAAGGTGCGCCGGGAACCGTGGAGGCTGGTTGGTTTAAGCTAATAGCGTACGCCGGACTCAGCTCTCGCGCGCCTGTTGAGCACTATCTGGCGGCTCGCAAGGCTGCCGGACAATCGGCGCGCGGTATGCTCGGGAACATCCGGCGAGATCTCATGCTGTTTGCCAACAGCCGTCACAGGCCGGATCTCGCCGCGGTGTTTCAGCACACGCCAGAAGAGCTGCAAGCACGCGCCAGCGCCGTCGAACGAGCAATCAAGCTGTTGCCCACGCTGCCGGTGCCGCAACCCCAGATCAGCGACGCGGTCGACGCAAGGAGGATGAGATGGATTATGCATCGATGCTCCAACCCCACAATGCCGAGGCCGCAGGCACGTGGGGAAGTGCAGGGCGGCAATATGAACGAGTTAGTCAATCAATCTCCGATGCGATTGAGCATTGCGTTATTCGCGTCGCTCCGCAGCCCGGCGAGCGCGTTCTGGACGTGGCCACGGGTACAGGGTGGGCCGCACGGCGCATCGCTGCCCGTGGCGCAAGCGGTATAGGAATTGACTTGGCAGCAAATCTCATCGAGACCGCCAAAGCGTATGCGGCTGATGCGCAATTATCCTTCGAGTTCCAAGTGGGCGATGCGGAGGCGCTGCAATTCGAGGATCAAAGCTTCGACGCCGTCATTTCGACATTCGGCGTTATGTTTGCCAGCGATCCGGACGCGGCGGCCTCGGAGTTGGCGCGGGTCTGCAAACCGGGGGGCAGGCTGGGAATTGCATCCTGGCCTTCCGACGGTACGGTCGCTGGGTTGTTCAAAATCATGCAGCCATATGTGACGCGACCTCCCGTGCCACTACCAACGTCGCCATTTGCCTGGGGGAACACAGATTACGTTAAGAAGCTGCTTGGAGCGGCCTTCGACTTGCGCTTTGAGAGCGGCACTACCGTCTTGCGCGAACTGAACGGGTCTATCGTGTGGGAGTTGTCCGTGGAGAGCTACGGCCCCATTAAAACCTTGGCCGCGAGCATGGATCCGGACAGCCGCGAGCGCCTAAGGCAGGATTTCATAACATATCACGAAGGGTTTCAGTCCGAGTTGGGGATTGCGATGCCGCGGGAGTACCTCGTGGCTATCGGCATCCGAAAGTAGCCTTCGGGTATTGGCCAGACACACACACTGAACCGCGCCGGGTTTTCCGGAGGCTCCACTTCTTGAGAAAATGGAGCTATGGAAAATACCAAGAAGAAGTCCCCACGGTACTCGCCGGAAGTTCGTGAGCGGGCTGTGCGAATGGTGCTGGAACATCAAGGCGACCGTGACTCGCAATGGAAGGTAATCGGGTTGTGTCGCGTTAAGGACGATGGCGTCGCCTCGACTGCAGCCGAACAATTCTATTCTCTCGTGATGTAAGCAATCCTCTTCACCTTAGGCGCCTGATCGTCGCATCGTCCTTAACGCGACACAACCTGAAATGCGCCGTCCAGTGGCGCGTACACCCAATGGCCGAGATCGCGCGGCTCACCCATCCTTTGGGCGAAACCATGCACCCGCTCAGCAACTCGAGGAAGCTGGCTTGCGAGCGAAGCGGCACGGCGGTAAGCAGAACGTTGATCCATTCACTCAGGTAAAACTCAGAAACTCAGTGCGTTTCGACAAGGACATGGGCAATCGCAAGAGAACCGAAAACGATTCCCATTGGCCCGCCGCGCTGCTTGCGCTAAAACCTCGCGCAAGCAGCGCGGCGGACTCACGATTGCCCTTCTATGTCAAGTTTTTCCGAATTGCGAATCATTTGTCAGGGCCCTTCATCGGGGTGCTGAATGTCTAAACTCGAGGATTGTAAGTAAAGGTCTGTGCTGTATCTTCCTCGAACCGCGACGCGCAATTCAGGACACAATCGAGTCGTCCGAACGCCTTCACACATGCGAGCACAAGTTGCCTCACCTGTTCTTCGTTCGAAAGGTCTGCGCAAAGGGAAATCGCGCGTCCCCCTCGCGTTGCTATCTGATCAACAACCTCCTGCGCTTCGCGCTTCGATTCGTGATGGTGCACGGCAACGTCCCATCCTCGGGCGGCAAACCCCAAGGCCACCGCCCGACCGATTCGTCGGGCGCCTCCCGTCACAAGCACCGATTGCCTACGAGAGCGGTCGTGATGAATCGCTGGTTCAGTCATAACACAAGTTCAATTTCAGGCAGGCTCAGGCTCGGCTTGCGTTTTCGCCCCACCCCTCGATCACTGTGACAAGGCATAGCGTCGGAACTTCAAATCTCGAGGTTATCAATAAGGCGTGTGCTGCCGAGACGCGCTGCTGCTAGCACAACGAGCTTTTGCTCGACGACTTCCGGCTCCGTTGGAGAGCGTAAGTCGGCCTGTTTTCGGACCGAGATGTAATCGGGCTTCCAGCCTCGATCGACGAGCGTTGAGAATGCGCGCCGCTCGATTCGCCGAATATCTTGTCGCCCGGCCAAGATATCCTCGCGCACGCTGTTGAGGAGCCGATGCAGCGTGGGCGCCTCCACCCGTTGCTCGGGCGTCAGAAAGCGATTGCGCGATGACAGCGCCAGTCCATCGATGTCGCGGATGGTTTCGCCGGCTATGACATCCGTGGGCATGGCGAACTGCTTACACATTTCTCGAACTATCATCAGTTGTTGGTAGTCCTTTTTTCCAAACACCGTCACGCGCGGCTGCGCGCATAACAGCAGCTTCATTACGACCGTGCAAACGCCTTGAAAGAAACCAGGCCGGAATTCACCCTCCAGCATGTCGCCAAGGCCGCCAGGAGGCTGGACACGATACTCTTGCACCTGCGGAAAGAGGTCCCGCTCCGTCGGGGCAAAGACAACGTACACATTCTCCTTCTGAAGTTTCTCCAGGTCCGCCTCGAGGGTTCTCGGATAACGCTCGAAATCTTCGCCTAGTCCAAACTGCAGCGGATTCACGAAAATGCTGGTGACGACCGGATCGCCATGCTGCCGTGCGAGCCTGATAAGCGAAAGATGCCCTGCATGCAGATTGCCCATGGTCGGCACGAAGGCCGTGCGGTTTTGTCCGCGCAACTGAGCTCTCAACTCCTCGATAGACCGAATCAGTTTCATACTAGAACTTGCCCCTGAGATTCACCTGGCACTGCTCACATGTTCGGATAATTCGGACCGCCACCGCCTTCGGGCGTCACCCACACGATGTTCTGCGTCGGGTCTTGATGTCACAGGTCTTGCAGTGCACGCAGTTCTGCGCGTTGATCTGCAGACGGTCGCTGTCATCGTCGTTCTTCACGAACTCGTACACCGCGGCCGGGCAGAAGCGCGCTTCCGGGCCCGCGTAGGTGCGCAGGTTCACGATCACGGGTACGCTCGCATCCTTGAGCGTCAAGTGCGCGGGCTGGTTCTCTTCGTGGTTCGTGTTCGAAATGAACACCGACGAGAGCCGGTCGAACGTGAGCTTGCCGTCGGGTTTCGGGTACTCGATCGGCTTGCACTGCGACGCAGGCTTGAGCATTTCATGGTCGCGATGCTGGTGATGCAGCGTCCACGGCACGTTGCCGCCCAGCAGCTTCTGCTCGATGCCCACCATCAGCGTGCCCAGGTACAGGCCCTTCTCATCCACTGCTTGAAGTTGCGCGCCTTGTACAGCTCCGTGTAGAGCCACGACTGCCTGAACGCTTCCGGTTCAACGTCGAGTGCAGACGACCATGATTGTAGAAGCTCAGCCAATCAAGTACCTCGTCCATCGCCTTGCGACGCGTCGCAAAGCGCCGGCCGTGAATGCGCGCCTGCTTGAGCGATCCCCACAGGCTCTCGGTCGGCGAATTGTCCCAGCAATTGGCCTTTCTGCTCATCGAGCAACGCATGCCGTAGCCCTTGAGCAGCGCCTGGAATTCGTCGCTGCAATATTGGCTCCCACGGTCGCTGTGCAGGATCAGGCCGGCTTCGGGGCGACGGCGGAACCACGCCATACGCAATGCGTCAGAAACCAGCTCCATACGCATGTGCGGTTTGAGCGACCAGCCCACGACCTGTCGGCTGAACAGGTCCAGGATGACGGTGAGGTACAGCCAGCCCTCTTCGGTCCAGAGGTACGTGATGTCTGTCGTCCAGACCTGATCGGGCTTCGCCGGCGAGAAGTCACGTTGCAGCAGGTTCGGCGCAACCGGCAAGTTGTGCTGGCTATCAGTTGTGGCCTTGAACCGTCGCCTGGTGCGTGCCCTGATGCCATGCAGCTTCGTCAGCCGCTGAATCCGGTCCTTGCTCACGCGAATGCCCTGCGCCAGCAGCTTTTTCCACACGCGCGGCCAGCCGTACTCGCCTTTGGATTCGGCATGGACTGCGCGAATGTGGATCAGCAGCGCATCGTTGCTGATACGGCGGCGCGGCCGATCAGGATCAACGTCGCGCGCCTTCCGGTTGTGATAACCGCTGGGGCTGACACCCAGCGCCTCGCAGGCCACGGAAACCGGCCATTGTCGGCTGTGCCGCTCAATCCAGGCGTACTTCATGCCGACACCTTTGCAAAGTACGCCGTGGCTTTTTCCAATATGTCGCGCTCCATCTTCACACGGGCCAACTCGGCACGCAGCCGGGCAATCTCCATCTGTTCGGCCGATACCTGTTTGCCTGCGCCATTGAGCTTGCCAGCATCGTCGGCCTTGATCAAGGTGTTCAGCGTCTGCGTGCTGATCCCCAGAATCTTCGCCGTGGCCGACTGGCTCTGGCCGTTACGCACCATGCGCACCGCTTCAACCTTGAACTCCAGCGTGTACCGCGCCCTCGGGTTACCCATTGCTCAATCCCCCGTCACTGAAGTTTTACACACTCTCAGTAACGGATACGTTTTTCGAGGGCAAGGTCAAACGTGTCCGCACGTTCGCAATGGTCAATGCAGTTTACGTACCAGCTACGAAAAACCCGACACAACATATTAAATCGTTGAGTGACTGTCCTGAATGTGCGGTTCACGACATCGCGTGTTGGCAAACGGACGGGTGCACGCGCATGGCCGAAAGCGAAACACTTCGCCGGGGGGCTGTTCTCAGCATTGACGCATATCAACGTCGAAGGCGAAACATATGCGTATCTTTGCGAATGTGGGTGCGAGAGCAGGCGGCAGGCTTTCTAAGCATGGCGCACCATGGTTAGGAGCGGAAAGCAGTCGACCTCGCACGGTGGCCCTGGAAACGCCTGAGAGGTTACGTACGATGGCACACGAACGGTTACCCAGAGCGAATGCGCCGATGAAGAATGTCATCAACGCCGACACGTTGGTGTGGCGCGAGGATATCCGGAGGACGGCGTTCGAATACGCCGAAAGCGGTTCTTTTACCGACTGGCAAGCAATTGAGGTGGCGCTCCACTCGCTTTTTCCTGCTAGCCGCGTTGGCGATATCCTCGCGAGCCCGTTCTGTCGTTTGGACCTGAGTCAACGCCCGACTGGTCGATTCCCAACCGCTGGAGCCTGGCGATCCACGACCACCCGCTCCAGCTCGACGGGATCTACTATCGCTCGCGCTTTGCGAATGCCGAGTCGGTCGCGATCTTCAGCGACCGCGCAACGCTTGTTCAACGCGACCAATCCACCCCGCTCCTGCAGCACCCGCAGCTTGCGAGTTTTCTGGACCGATACGACATCGGTATCGCGATTTCGGGTGGCGCGCACTGGATGGCATAGGAAAGCGGATACAGAAATTGCCATGCACTCGCCAACGCCTGTCAGCCACGAATACGATTATACGACGCGCATACTGATTATTTTCACGCATGCGCTTGCCTCACGCTGGCAAGCGTTGTCGCCAGTTCGGCGGTGTTTCTCGATCGCGATGTTTATTGGAATTTCCAATTTGCGACAATGACGACAGCGGTTGACAGCCTAAGGTATGCGACCGCAGTAAAGTATCCGGGGCGTCAAGCCGAACCGCGAAACGCTCCGCCAGGTTGCCCGGTGCCACCCATGATGCTGAAGCAATGGCTTGAGCCGGATGCGGGGTGACCCGCACGTCCGGTTCTCAGGGGGCGGCGGCGCCGCTGCTACCCGACAAGGAATCGATTACGGTGGCCTACGCGATTGACGCAGGCGAGGTCGAATCGCTTGGCAAGATCGGCACAACCCAAACGGAGATCGATCGGCTTTGCAAGCGACTGCAGTCGAAGGCTTCACACGTGCGCGTGGTTTACGAGGCGGGTCCGTGCGGCTACGGGCTGCATCGGCAACTGACGCAGCGCGGCTTCGAGAGCATGGTCTGTGCGCCGTCGCTGATTCCCAGGAAACCCGGCGAGCGCGTCAAGACGGACCGGCGCGACGCCGCGAAGCTCGTTCGTTCTCTTCGCGCAGGCGACCTGACTGCCGTGTATGTGCCCGGTGTCGAAGACGAAGCCTTCCGGGATCTGGCGCGGGCGTGGGCAGCCGTCAAGGAGGATTTGCGGCAAGCCCGTCAGCGACTGAAGTCGTTTCTTCTCGCACATGGCGTGGGCTATACGGGGCGCGCGAACTGGGGTGAATCGCACCGACGCTGGCTCTCCGAGTACTCGTTCGCTAACGCCTGGCAACAACTGGCATTTGAAGAGCATCGGCGCACAATTGAGGATCGTCTTGTGCAATGTGGACGATTGGAGTTGGCGTTGCGAGATGCAGTTGTCAACTGGCGCTTTTATCCTGTGGTGCTGGCTCTGCAGGCGATGCGCGGAGTGCAGTTTGTTACGGCTGTCGGTAATGGTTTCAGAACTGGGAGACCTGTCGCGTTTCACGCATCCACGTCAGCTCATGGCATGGCTCGGTGTAACGCCCTCGGAGCATTCGTCGGACGGCAAGCGACGTCAGGGCAGCATCACCAAGACCGGTAACAGCTATACCCGCAAGCTACTTGTGGAAGCTGCCTGGAGCTATCGGCACATGGCACGCGTTGCGCCCGAGATTCAGCAGCGACACGAAGGGCTGCCCAAAGCGATTATCGATCGGGCGTGGGATGCTCAGTTGCGACTGTGCCGGCGATATCGCAAGCTCGTGGCCCGCGGTAAGAACGCCAACATTGCGGTCGTTGCCGTTGCGCGCGAATTGGCCGGTTTCATCTGGGACATTGCCCGACTCGCGATGGCGCTTGCATTGCCGCGTAGCGGGCAGTCCATATGAGACTGATGACAAGTCGGTAACCCCGCCTCTTCAACGACGCAATCGCGTTGGCCTTTGCCGCCGGTGTTTTCCATGTGATCTTGTCCACACCGGGGGTGTTCCTGCCTTTGTTTCAGTCACCCGCTTTACGGCTAATGCACGGCCGCTAAACGAGTGGGTCAGCAGCCATTGCAGGGCTTTCACCCTGTTATGGCGGCCGGCCTGTACCGCCTTTACCATACGCGACTGCAGCCTTCTTACCTGACGTTGAACATCGGCCCAGTTGATGCCGTCCCACGTCACGTCAGAAGGTGCACGCGCCCGTGTTGCTGCGCCCATTTGCTTTCCTTCCATGTAGATGGTTCTGCAAACTCTCTGGTGAGAAGAGACCATGAGGAAGTCTGCCCGCTTTCGCGTCGGGTGATGTTGCAACCCGTATCCCGTCCATTACAGCCGGGCATTCGCTTTTTCCCCCTTCCTGTGCCCGCACCGCCATGGGCAGACCTCGCAGCCTGCTGTCCCCGAAGGGAGCGATACGGGGTTTCCACGTTCCGCCTATGGAAGTACGTCGGGTTAGGTGCCTGCTCTGGGCCGGGAGGAATATGGGTCACGAAAAGCGCAATCGAAAGACGCTGTTCCCACCTCCGGTATCGTTTTGGTTCGAGCGCAATAGCCATTTCCGCTCGTTCAACATAACGACCCTATCGCAGATTCAAATGTTTTCACCATACCGACTATCTTGCACTCATCCAGCGTATGGCTGCCAGAAGGGTACGCCTCTCGCGATTGATACCCCGCACCTTGCGGCGCTTCGTTACGTTGTCAGAGCCGCTCTTGATTCAGGTTCCTAGATTCACCGGGTGACACCGGTGGTTCACTCCTTCCATGCAGCGAAAAGGGCGAACAACTTCTGTAAGCGACCTCGTGTCGCACTTCGACAATGTTGTTCAGGTACTTGATCTGGCGGACCTTGATCGGCGTCTCGCGATCGGCATTCACTGCATCCAGTGCGGCCAGATTGGAACCGCTTTTGTCGATGGTCACGGTCTCTGGCGTGCCATTATGGGCGATCGCCTTTTCAAAGAACCGCCGGGCAGCGACCTTGTCCCGCCGGGTCCTGAGCAGGAAGTCGACCGTGTCGCCCGCCTTGTCCACTGCCCGGTAAAGATATTTCCACTCGCCTTTGATCTTGATATAGCTCTCGTCCATGCGCCAGCTTTTCCCAACCGCACGCTTGTGCCTGCGGAACCTCCTTTCGAAGAGCGGCAGCAGTTTGATGACCCAGCGGTACACCGTCAAATGATCCACCGCGATACCACGCTCGTCCATCATTTCCGCAAGATTGCGCAAACTCAGCGAATAGGCCACGTACCATCGCACGCGCAGCAAAATCACTTCAAGCGGGTAGTGAAGGCGCTTCAGGACCTTGGCCAGGCCCGGCGCGAGTGTGGTTCGCGGTGTCTTCGTCTTCTTCATCGCACAGCTCAAAAATTCGCTACCCAATTTTAACTCCTCGCCCCGGCGCGAAATCGCCGGAGCAAGGTAGGTCCTATAACCGGCGAACCCGGGAAGTGGACCGAAGGCGAGAGGGTGGCGGATGGGTCCGTACTAGCTGTGAAGCCGGGTAACGCTGGTGGAGCGAAGGGGCCCTGCTGTTTGTAACTTCCTCGACAACATGGGAGGCAAGGACGAGATGACAAAGGCGTCCAGCAGTTTGCAGGACCTGAGGCTGGGAATATGGGTGGCGCCCGGCCAGCTTCTGGCGGCTTCTTCCTACATCACCTTCAGCGCCGCTTCGTTCGATTTGACGGATGCATCCCACATGTCATAAGTGTTCACGAAAAATCGATTTGAAAATCGGGGCCGTACTTGTTTAGCAGTGCGTTAAGTTCGGTGTCGATGGTCTCGCGTGTCCATGTCAGGGCGCTTCGCCATCGGTATTTCAGGTGCCGCCATACGATCTCGATCATGTTCAGTTCAGGACTGTAGGCCGGCAGGTAGAACAGGACCGTCTTATGTTCAAGAAGCCAACGTTGCCGTGTTTCCTCGCTGATACCGTGATGGATGCTCGCGTTGTCCAGCACGATTACAGTGGGCACTTAACCACGAGGCTTATGATAGAAATTCGACCGGATCTTGGCCGGACCTCAATACCTCGCGACGCCGATTCTCTTTTAGCGCGAGACGTAATAATATTCGCCGCATGCATTCGTTACGTGAATCAGTGTTATCCAAACAATCGATTTTTAGTCGACGTGAAAATGCCGCATAGTACGCTCCGCGATGTACAGTACTCCACATCACGAATGCAGATTTTCATGAGCTGCCTGAACGCAATTGGGCGCTGTCGGCGCGAATATGGCTGTGTCGCATTAGGTCGCTCTCGATGCCGCGTCCGGAGGCATGCTCAACGATTTGGTGACGACATGGACATGAAGGGTGTGATGACGGAAGAGGACGGCGGTGCGGCGCCTTCGCCAGGGGAAGCGGCCATCCTTGAGGAAGCATGCTGGCTGGCCGACTCGGGGCGCTACACCGACTTCACGGACATCGAGCACGTGCTACGTTTTGGTTACGGGCTGACGAGTGCGCGGGCTCTGCTTGACCGGTATCCGGTTCGCATGATGCTGAACCGCCGCTGCGCGGATGCCCGCGAGGAGCGGCTGGTAGGGCGGAGCAGCATGAGGTTCGGTGCTCATCCGATGGCAGAGGACGCATGACATCACGGGAAGCGCAGGACATTCTCCACGCGGCGTTCGTGGCCGCGGCTCTGATCGTGCAGGCCCAGCCGTACCGGAACGATGCGCACGCGCAGCGCCGGTTCGAGCACATTGTCAACCAGATCCTGTCGGAGCATGTGCCCCGTGGTATGAGCCTGGCGGAGTTTATTCAGTATGCCGGACGACCGGCCTCGGTCTTGTCGCAATAAGGGTTGACGTTGCCCGCGATTTTCGTATCCGCTAACCGAGCACTTATTATGCCGCTTCCTTTCGCTGTGCGGCGTGCCAGTCTTGTTCAAATTGCATCGGACTGACGTAATTCAACGCCGGGTTCGCCCTCGCCCTTGCGCCCGAGGAATCCACCCAGTGACGCGATCATCCGAATCATCTGGTTAAGCGTCGGTGGCTTTTTCGGGCGGGTTTCTTTGCTAGCACGTGAGCGCCGTGTATCTCGTCAGCATCAAAGAACAGCGAAGCATCCAGGTCCGGGCAGGTCCTGCCCAGCCGCATGAGCCGTGCGATACGCCAGGATACCACCATATACAGTACAAGCGCCTTCTCCACGCGCTCCAGTTGCGAGAGCTGCAACGTTTCAACCCGGCAGGCGTTCTTCAACACATTGAAGAACATCTCGATCTTCCACCTCGCGGGGTACCAGTCGATCAGTTCGGTGAGGGCATGTGCATCGGGCACTTCGCGGTTGCTCAGCAGGCGCCAGACGACGGGCTTCACGCCAGTGGGCGCATCCACTTCACATGCCTCAATGCAGCTCAGTTCGACGCCGCCGCGCCCGGGTAACTTCACGCGCTGTGCACGCAGTTCCTGCTTCACTTCACGCGCCTTCTGGCCATCCCGCCCGGGCAGCACGAAGCTGATCTGACCGAGCACCTCGCTCGCGTGCACCGTCTCCCACAGTTTTGCTTCGCCCTTGAGTGCGCGGTTGTGCTGGGAGCGGATCAGCCAGTCAGCCGGCTCGCCCAACTCCTGTGCACGCCGCATGAGCGCGGCGAATCACCCTCGCGATCGGCCACATATACCAGCCGCGTGCCCGACATGGATGCCGCCTGCTGTGCCACGATCTCATAGCTTTCGCATACGCCGCCACGCTGGCCGTTTTCGTGGCGCGGCTCGCGTGCCCACATCCACGCGTTCATGACACCCAGCGGCTCCCGATCGAGTGTGAGCGCGTAAGTAGCGTGAAGATACATGCCCACCTGCGCTTCGTAACTGAGCGGGCCGGCTCCCTCGATGTCCTGGCCGTTGAAGTTCAGCTCGGTCGTGTCAGCCACGCACAGGACTACCGGTAACTCGCCCGTGCGCGCTGCGGTGCGTTCCCAGTGCGGCTGCATCATGTCGCGCCAGTCAATCTGTTCATTGCCCAGAAAGCGGTATGCTGCAATCGTCTCGGCCCAGCCCTCACAGGCACCCGGAATACTCGCCGTGGGACGCGCGGCAAACCGCTTTAGCAATTCCTTCGCGCGACGATCGCGCCTCGGGTCACCCAGATCCAGTGTTTCAAATTCCTCGTCCACCCACGCTCCCGGCTCATTACGAATCTGCATTCGAAAAGTCGAGAGTAAACGCGAAATTCTGGCCGTTAACAACCCCCATCACGCCGGTGCATCGCTCAATACGCTTTCGGACGAACAGCTGCTACTGCACCACTTCTGTATAACGAGATGGGTTGGACCCGCGCGGGGGCATGCCTGACAAAGCACGGGGGATTTTCTTTCCCGATAAACGAGCGAGGCCCCTGCGCGCGTCTTTCATCAGGGGCCAGGCCATTGGCCTAACATGACCGGTTGTAGTGCCGCAGTCCTTCACCTTCTCACGCGCACCGACGGCCTTGCAGTCAGAAAGACAAAAACCACGCTTGATGCTTGCGATGAGCGGGGAAGCCCTTGTCGTGCTTTATTTTCCGTTTCCTGAAGCGTCCCCTGAAGGCTCATCTCGGTGCTCACTCGTGCGAGGGTTCTGGTCTGGAAGTGCGTGGCACCCATCCAATGTTTGAGCGTACCGAACACATGCTCAACGGTGCTGCGCCGGATCGTCATTGCGTCTGGATTCCGGTCGAGCCGTCGCTGCATGGCTTCCAGTATCTGTTCATGTTCCCAGCGTCGAATGCGTCGGTAGTCGCTTGGAGAACATCGCTCCTTCAGATGGCAACGCGGGCATGCGCTGGGCCAGTACACCTTCAGATTCATGCCATGTTCGACAGTCGTGAACCGATGAATGGCGCGCTCGCCGGCCGGGCAACGATAGACATCGTCTTTAGCGATGTAGATGAAGTCGCGCTTGGTAAAAAGGCCTTTCTTTCGGGATGCAGACGTCAACGGCTTCGGTACATATGCCTTGATACCCGAGAGTCCGCAGGTACGAATATCCGGGCCACTGAAGTAGCCCCGATCGGCTAGCACCCTGAGTCCGGATTTGCCCATCGCGTCTCTTGCTGCGAGCGCGACCTTGCTGAGCTGCCCGTGATCTCCTCCGACCTTGGTCACCTCGTGTTCAACGATCAGGTGATGTTTCGTGTCTACGGCGGCCTGTACGTTGTAGCCGACTATTCCGGTCTTTTTGCCGCTGCTGGTCATCGAACGCGAGTCGGGATCTGTCAGTGACAGCTGTCTGTCCGGTTGCGTCTTCAGTTGTTTCCGGATCTGCTCGAGTTCGCGCATCCGTTGCCGCAGCAAAGCGACCTTCTCATGCAGGCGTACGGTCTTCACATCGAAACCGGTCGGACTGACGCGATCCGCGGTCTCAATCGCGTCGAGGTACCGCTGGATACTCTCCTCGATCTGCTGCTGACGCTTATCGATCTTGCCAGCGGTGTAGTTCCGGTCGCGGCTGTTTAGGACTTTGAACTTGCTGCCGTCGATGGCCACCATGTCGCTGGAAAGAAGCTTCAGGCCGCGGCACAGTTCGACGAAGCGCCGGCACACGTTGCGAATGGCGGCACCATTGTCGCGGCGGAAGTCTGCGATCGTTTTGAAGTCCGGTGCCAAGCGTCCCGTCAGCCACATCATCTCGAGATTTCGCTGGCATTCCTGTTCAAGACGCCTGCTGGAAGGCAAGCGATTCAGATACCCGTAGATGTAGACCTTGAGCATCACTGCAGGATGATAAGACGGCCGACCGGTGAGAGCGGGCGAAGCCCCGTCGAAGCCGAGTTCCGCAAGATCGAGTTCGTCGACGAACACGTCTATGATCCTCACCGGATTGTCCTGCCCGATGTAGTCATCGATGCATTCGGGAAGCAGTGCGACCTGCTTGCGGTCATCGCCTTCAACGAATCGCTTCATGAGTCACCCGATCTCAATGCGTTGATTCAGTTTAGGCGATGAGGTGCGTTTTCACACACCCTTATATGGACACCGCCCGGTTTGCCAAGTTGATCTTGATGTGATGTGCTAACGAGGTGTCGGCTGCGGTCTTATATGCGGCCTTTTGCAAGCCGAAGCTGCGGGCCCTGATGGAATACGCCAGGAACGTCCTCATCTCGGCCACGTACTTGTCAGTACAAGGGTGTGTTCAGGCTTGCGTTCCTGCGGTCCGACCTGTTTCGCCATCACATGTTAATCAACCTCAGCAACCTATCGAGACTGCGGTCTTGGATTTACTGCTTCCCTGCTAAACAGATTTCACACTGACGTGATGCTTCTCGTACGTGCCGCCGCGAGCGAGAATTGCCCAAGCGATGCGTGCGATTTTGTTGGCCAGGGCCACCGCTACTACATTGGCCGGTCGTCGCTCCCGAATTCCTTTCTGCCATGCTGTTGGAACCTTGGTGTGACACATCACCGAGCGCGCACCGTGGATTAGCAGGGTGCGCAGGTAGGGGTCACCTCGCTTCGAGATTGAGCCCAGCCGGACCTTGCCTCCGGTGCCGCTTTGCCGTGGAACGAGTCCGAGAAACGACGCAAATTCGCGGCCAGATTTGAACGTCTTTGCATCCCCGATCGTAGCCGCCAGCGCTGTTGCAGTCAGTCTGCCGATGCCAGGCACTTCAGCGATTGCACGGCACGCCGTTTCCTGCTTGTGCCAGACGCCGATCCGTTTCTCAAGCTGCTCAATGTCCTGCTCAATCCCGTCGATACGCCTCAACTGGTCCTGCAGGCTGGAAATCATGATTCCGGGCAGGACGCATTCCAGTTCGGCCATGCGTGCGCGGATCTCATTGAGTCCGGCGACGCGACCGGCTCGGAACGACACACCGAACTCGTAGAGGAGACCTCTCAGCTGGTTCACCTGCATGGTCCGGAATTTGATGAGCAGCGAGCGCATCCGATGAAGACCGAGCATGGCCTGCTGGTCTTCTGTCTTCATTGCCACGGTTCGCATCCCCGGCTGCTGAACCGCTGTCCAGATCGCCCGAGCATCTGCTGCGTCGGTCTTGTTCGTCTGAACGAACGGTCGAATGAACTTCGCATGCAACAACACCACCTCGTGTCCGAGCGCCTGGATCTTGCGGGCCCACCAGTGCGCACTGCCGCACGCTTCAAGCGCTACAAGACCGGCCGGCCGTTGGGCGAGAAACGTTATCAACTCGTCGCGCCGAAACCGTCGATTGGATACCTCACCCGTTTGCGCGTCGACCCAGTACATCTGGAAGATCTGTTTTGCAACATCCAGTCCGTATGTCGTAGCATTCATTTGGGCCCTCCGTTCCTCAAGTGGACGTGTCGAAACGCCACTCTGGCACATTGATGCCATTCGGTTCTGGAGGGCCTCCGCTTTCCTGCCGGACCCTACCTCCCCGAATGGAGGGCGGCGTCCATTCCATCTCGGCCAGTCGACTTCACACTCACAAATGAGATGTTTTGTTTGTCGTTGAAAGAAAATCTTTCTGTGCATGGCCGGTTCCCCCGGACGCGCTGCGAGCCTTGGAGTCGAGCGCGCGCCACCCGGGCTTCTCGGCTGCTGCAATGGAACTGAATGTTACGCCCACCGAGGTTGGTCAATTCGTTCTCAGTCTCGAAGAATGCCTCGACGTACCGCTGTTCCACCGCGCTACCGGCGGGCGACCGCCTCTTGTACTAACGGCCGTCGCCCTTCGGGCGCTGCCTAACATCCGCGAGGGGTTCGATCGGTTGAATCTGGAATTTGCGCGACTAAAGAAGGGGCTCGGCTGTGGGCGTGTTGACGCTGACCGTTAGGCCGGCGTTCGTCGCGAAATGGCTTCTGCCGGGCATTGATCGCTTCCAGAACCGCTGCGTGTCGACGCCAGCCATCAAGTTGATGGATTTCAGAGCAAAGGAAGACCGCCCATCATCCCGCCATACTCATAGCACGCTGTGGCACATCGCATGACTGGACTTTCCGGCGCGCAATCGAGACGATCATCCGATAAGAACCAGTACTCTCTTTTCCACGCGGAGTGAGCCTACCGCCGGTAATTTTACCTGCAAAAACAGGCTTTTCTCCATCGCGAATCATCAATATGATTGATGCACTCAAAAAAATTAACGGCTTATACAGAGCGGATATGCGCTGTTAGGATTCTCCCGTCGTCACCGCGGAGCCGAGTATGAGCGAAGATTTAGATGTCGTCCAAGCAAATCGTGTCGACACCGGGGTTGAGCCAGTTAAAGGCGATGCGTTTGATGCTAACCCCCCTGGTTCCAAGCCGTCTTCGCGACCTGTTGCCAGCGTGCTCGCGGCTGCCATGGCTATCGCGTCGATGTGCAGCGTGCAGCTTGGTGCTGCATTGTCGCGACCCGTGACAATGCAATACGGTACGCTCAGCACGACTTGGCTGCGTCTTTGTTTCGCGGGCTTGGTGCTCGCGATCGTGGTGCGACCGCCGCTCCATACCTACTCCCGACAGCGCTGGAGCGCCGCTTTCGTCCTCGGTAGCGCCATGGCCGGCATGACACTGTGCTACTTCGAAGCCGTGCAGCGCGTGCCCCTTGGTCTCGCAGTCGGCATCAGCTTCATTGGTCCCCTCATCGTCGCGACGGCCGGCATTCGCAGATTCCGGATGCTAGTGTGGCCCATGGTGGCGATGGTCGGCGTCGTCCTGATTGCGCGGCAGGACGGCATGTGGACCACCTCGTTAACCGCGCTGGTCTTTCCGGCTGGGGCTGCGCTCGGATGGGCAGCCTACATCGTGATGATGAAACGAGTCGGCACGCTGTTCGATGGCCTGCAGGGGCTCTCAATGTCGCTGATCGTCGCGGCCCTGGTCACCACGCCGTTTGGTCTTGCGCAAAGCGGTGGCCATCTGCCCGCCGCGCAATTGATTGACGCCGCATATCTCGCGGTACTCGTGCCGCTCCTGCCCTACGTCCTCGAGATGCTCGCGCTGCGGCGCATGACGGCGTCCGCGTTCGGCATTCTGATGAGCATCGAACCCGCCATTGCTGCCGCAATCGGTTTTGTCGTCCTCGGTCAGCCTATGCTGGGCTTGCAAAACATCGGCACGTTGCTCGTGATCAGCGCCAGCATAGCCTGCTGCCGCCAAGAATAGGCCGGCGTTGCCGGCAGGTGGATCGTCGTCTCGCACTGCATTTTCTTCCGCGTATTCGGATGTTGCCGAGACACTAACTGCGGATGATTCGCGTCGTCGTTGTATGTGTCGCGCTTGCGATGCTGTTTCCCTTCATGTGGTTTTACTGGAGACTGAAAATGGCCCACCAAGATCGTGCCCGTTTCGAACTGGTTGCAGACTGTGAAATGCAGGCGCTCTTTTCCGCCTCGCCCGACACCGCCGCGTTTCACCGTGGCGAATGGATCGACCGCGAATACTATCGGCGGCATCTCGTCGAGACAGTGCTGCGCATCCGCCTGAACAATGAAGTCGATGCATTCGCGCTCTACAAGATCGGCTTCAAGGACAATCAACTCGCGCAGATCCTCGCGCAATACCTCGCCGAGGAATACGGCCACGAAGGACTCTTTCTGCGCGACATCGAAAAATTCGGCCTCACCGCCGAACAGATTGACACCATTGAGCCGCTCCACTCGACCAGGAAGCTGATCAATTATCTGTATCTCAGCATCGAACGCGATGGCCCATTGCCGACGATGGCATGGAACTGGTTCGTCGAATGGTATTCGGACCGCTACAATAAGACGATCACCGAGGCTGCGGGTCGAGCCTTCGGGCACCACACCGTTAAGGGTTCGCTTGGCCATATCCAATACGACGAATCGCACGACCACGACGATCTGATGTGGGGCGCCGTCCAGCGCGCGATCGACGGATGGGGTGGCATCGACAAGGCAGAAATGCATCTTCGCAACTTCATCGGCTTGGTCGGCGATTACTTCGACGAACTGAAGGCAGAAACCGGGCGCCAGTCGGACGTGGTCGTTGCATGAGGAGCGCATCGTGGCTATTGTAGTAGTGGAGCCTGTCTCATCGGGGACCGCGCTGATCGCTGCAGCGCAGCGGCTCGGGCACCCGGTACACGTGTTCTGCGCAGATACCCGCATCGTGCCGCCAACGCACCTACGGACCGTGGCGTCGCTGACGAGTGTCGACACTGGCTCGGCTGATGATGTCGCTGCAGCAGTGCGGACAGTCGGGGGCATCGACGCGCTCGTTCCCGGCTTTGAGTACGCGGTCGACGTCGTCGCGCAGACGGCCGCGCAATTGGGGTTACCGCATCTAGCGCCCGAAGCGGCCGCGCTCACACGTGACAAATACCGTAGTCGTCAGCGACTCAGCATGGCCGGGCTCGCTGTACCTCGTTTCGCGCCGATCGCAAAGCGTGGCGACGTCGCCCGCGCGGCGGCGCACGTCGGATTTCCGGCCGTCGTGAAGCCGGTCGATGGTTGCGGCAGCCTACTGGTGCGCCGCGTCGATTCGCTCGCGCAGTTGCACGCGACGATCGACAGCGTTGCGCATCGATCTGTTCCGGACATGGGCCGCGAAGTTGGTCAAGCGATGATGCTTGAACAGTATCTCGACGGCCCGGAGTACAGCGTAGAAGGTTACGTCGGTCCGCTCGGTCCGCGCATGCTTGCCATTACCGAAAAGATCCTCGGGCCCGAGCCCTACTTCGTCGAGATGGGACATGTGGTCGACGCTACGCTCGACGACCGCGACCGAGCTCGGCTGAGCGCGTATGTCGAAACGGTGGCGAGAGAGATCGGCCTGACGCTGGGCGTGTTTCATGCGGAAGTGCGCATGACGCGCGACGGTCCCACGCTGATCGAAATCGCCGCGCGGCTCGGCGGCGACCGGATCTACCGGCTCGTTGAGCTAGCTAAGTCAATCTCGCTACCGGAAGTCATGCTCCGTAGCTATCTCGGGGAATGGGACCCGGCCCCGGGATACCGCCACGGGCGGAGCACCCGGGTAAGCGGCGTCCGGTTTCTCGCACCCGAGGCAGCCGGGCCGTTCGTCGGTGTCAGCGGGCTTGACAATGTGCGTGCGCAGCCTGGCTTCCAAGAAGCGGAAATCTATCCGCGCATCGGCGACTGGGTATCGCCGCCGACCGACTTCCGCGGCCGGGTCGGCCACGTGCTATTTACAGCGCCCGATCGCCCCACGCTCGAACGCCGACTGAACGACGCGCAATGCGCGCTCGAAATGGGGTTGACATGCAAGGTCCATTGAAGGACGAGTCGCGATGACGTATACCCCCTTCCCCCGCCGTACCCGAAGTGTCGTAATGAATCGCTGGTCCGACGATTTTGCCGCCTATCACCGATACATCGATCACGACGCGCACGACGTTGCCTATCTGTGCACACCGGAAGGCGCGAAAGCTCTCGAAGCGACGCGCATCTCGCACATCGAGATCCTCCCGGACTTCAACGATATACACAGGCTGCGCGTGGCATTCGACGCATGCCGTACTAGGCTGAACGGTGTCGACCGACTGATCGCGCTGTCCGAATTCGACCTGCTCGCCGCGGCACAGCTGCGGGAAACCTTCGACGTCCCGGGCGACCGGCCCGCCACCGCAGCACGCTTTCGCGACAAGACGGTGATGAAGCGCGTCGTCAGTGCGGCCGGTCTGCGCGTGCCGCAGTTCGTCGAATTGAACGATCGGGAGGACGCGCTCGCCACTGTCGCCGGACTGCGGCATCCGCTTATCGTCAAGCCGCGAACCGGCGCGGCAAGCATCGGTGTCCACCGGGTCGATTCGGTGGAACAGTTCGGTGCGCTCCTGCCCCGACTTACGGGCACTTCGTACGAATGCGAGGAGTTCATCGAAGGGCCGATCTATCACGTTGACGGTATCGTCTTGAGCGGCAAGCCGTTGCTCATCCGGGCGTCGCGCTACCTTAACTCATGCCTTGACTTCGCCAATGGCAAACCGCTGGGGTCGATAATGTTGCAGCCTGGACCGTCGAACGACGAACTACTCGCGTTCGCGCAAACGAGTCTCCGCGCCCTATCGCTGGTGGACGGCGCCTTTCATCTCGAAGTGATTCGCGGCTCCGACGGCCTGTATTTCCTTGAGATCGGCGCGCGCGTAGGCGGCGGCGAAATTCCGTTCCTGTTCCGCGATCTCTACGGCATTGACATCTTCAGCCTGTGGGTCCGTCAGCAGCTCAACTACGGGACGTCGCTTGCATCCGAGGCAGGCGTGGGTGCAGCGGCCCGCTCCACCGAGCTAGGAGGGTTTCTGCTGCTCCCCGAGGCGACCGGCAGCCGCCTCTTGCGAGCCGTTGTCCCGGACGGTATCGCACCGCTGTATGCGGCCATTACGCCGAAGGCAAATCATGTCTTCGACGGCAAGGGCGGCTACGACGAGATCCTCGGCCGGTTTCGCTACCGCGGTCGATCGGAAGATGAGATTGATGCAGCGATCGCCGCGACCTTGGAGCGCTTCCAGTACGAGCTCGGCGATATCGATGCCCCTAGCCGCCCCGCTTGGCCGCGCGGGCATTGGCATGATGGCTATCCGTTGCCCGAAAATGCGCCATCACGCTGCCGATGAGGCGCTCGTTGGAAGGAGAGAATGAACGCGACGAAATCGCTTTACCACGGCCAGCGGTTCCCTGCTGTTATGATCAGCTGCGCTGTTGACGGACACTTCTCGTTCGGAGCGAGGCGGCGTACTCAGGTACGGAACCAACGATTCGTTGCTGGCATGTCAAGTCCGGCTATCGATTGGCTCGGTGCGCTAGGGCGGTTCGGTAGAAACCTCGCAGCACTAGGCATTTAGAAGTGGTGTTTGTGACGCCGCGCGACGAGACGTATGTGGTGGGGAAACTGCTCGATGAGCAGGACATGCAAACCCGGCGTGCTGGAGCAAAGCGTCGCCGACCAATCGCGCAGCTATCCCGCGGCAAGTGGGAATTCCTGGACTCCCTAGCAGGTTGCTGAAGTACCGCTGAAACACGTCATCGCGCAGAGTTCGTGAAGCGTTGATAGATGAACCACCACTTGCCCACTGGAGATCATGGGCGGCGCCGACACGTTCACCGAGAGTTTGTTTTCCGTACGCAAGCTGGA
>NZ_JBFPKO010000045.1:0-28872 GCF_040948765.1 Paraburkholderia sp. BR10923
CTCAAGAGCGACCTGGAGCGCGCCGAGGGGCGCTATAACGACATGCGCAACCGCATGGGCGTGTTCAACCTCAGTGAGCAGGGCAAGGCCTATCTGGATCAGAGCGTGGCCACGCAGCGCAGCCTGCTGGAACTGAAGCAGAAGCGCGCGGAAATGAGCGCGATCTACGCGCCGGGTCACCCGGCGATCCAGGCGCTCGACCAGCAGATTGGCATGCTGGGCAGCAGAATCGGCAGCCTGTCGCAGCAGGAACAGGCGCTGCCGGAGCTGGAGCAGAATGCGGTACGCCTGACCCGTGACATGAACGTGAACAACGAGCTTTATGTCGGCATGTTGAACAACATGCAACAGCTGAAGCTGGTTCGCGCGGGCAAGGTGGGGACGGCGCGGCTGATCGATAACCCGGTGGTGCCGAAAGACCCGATCAAGCCGAACAAACTGCTGGTGATCATCTATGCGGCGTTGGGCGGCCTGATTCTGGGTGCGGGTGCGGCGTTCGCGCGTACGGCGCTCTATCGGGGCGTGACCGACGCGCAGGAGATCGAGGAGCAGACGGGCCTGAACGTGTACGCGACCGTGCCGCTATCGCAGGCGAAAGTCGCGCGCATCGGCAAGGCGCCCAAGCTGCCCGCTGACGGGAAGTTTCTGCTGGCGAGCGAGTTTCCGCGCGACCCGTCGATTGAAAGCCTGCGCCGGCTCAGAACCGCGCTGCATTTTGCAATGCTTGAATCGGAGTCGGGCGACAATCGCGTGCTGCTGACGGGGCCGACCGAACAGGTGGGCAAGTCGTTCCTCTCCGCGAATCTGGCGGCGGTCGTCGCGGCGGCCGGCAAGCGGGTGTTGCTGATCGACGCGGACCTGCGCAAAGGCCATCTGGAGCAGTACTTTGGGCTCGACTCGACACCGGGGCTGGCGGACTATCTGACGTCGGAGGTGACGTCCGAGGCGGTGATCATGCGTGACGTGCGCCCGGGCCTCGACTTCGTTGCGCGCGGCGCGATCCCGGAGAACCCGGCCGAGCTGCTGGTGGGCGAGCGCATGCAGCAGTTCCTCGCGAAGACGAGCGACTACGATATCGTGCTGATCGACACGCCACCCGTGCTGGCCGTATCCGACGCGACCGCGCTCGCGGATAGCTGCGGCACCGTGCTGCTGGTGACGCGCTTCGAGACGACTTCCATTGCGCAGGTGCAGGAGGCGACCAAGCAACTCAAGCAGGCGAATGCCCGGGTGAAGGGTGTGATCTTCAACGGGATCGATACGGACGTCTATCGCTACAGTCTGGGTGCGCGCGCCGGCCTCTATCGCAATGCTTCCTATCTCGACGCATTGCCGGCCAACGGAAAGACGCAGAAAGGCTAGCTCTCAGACGACCACCGTCGCCGTGTAGAGTGAAAAAAATTCACCCGGACTTCGACGTAGATAAATTGTGAATATCAAACATTCGATCGTAAGTGTCGCTGGAGTGGTGCTGAGTCAGGCGCTCAATTTCGTTTCGATTCTATTGATCGGGAAGTTTTGCGGACCGACGGCTCTCGGGTACTTCAGCCAACTCATGGCAGGTGGTCTTTTTATCGGGTCGGTGATCGGCTTGCGTCTGGAGGTCGCATGCATGGCGGCGGACAAGGCGCAAGCCGTGCGCGCAATGACGAGTTCCAGCGCGGTCGCCATCATGATCGGCGTGGCACTCGTGGTGGCTACCGCAGCGGCCGGCCACACGGAATACATACCTGTTATCGGTTTGGCACTGGGCGTGTTCCTGCAACAGGCATTGTGCGGAGCGCTCACCACCGAACGAAAGTACACGCAGATCGCAACGATCCGGTTCTTTCCCAATGCCGCATTCGCCGTCTACTTTGTCTGCATGATGATGTTTTCGAAAGGCGAGGTCAGTGGCACCACCGTATTCAACATCTATAGCTGGATTTTTCTGGTCTCGTCCGTTGTACCGGCCGCGATCTGCCTTTATTCGGCCCGCCAGTTGATCCCGGTGTCCTTCCTTAGGTTCTCCACGCTTCAGATCCAGTATGCAAAATTTGGCATTCCGACCACTACGCTGAATTCCTTCGTGATCTATGCGTCCGCGATCCTGATGCCGATGATCTTCGATCATCGTGACGCCGGTATCTTCGCGCTGGCGTATCGCGTGGGTTACTTCCCTGCGTCCCTCTTGTCGCAAAGTTTGGGCGCCGTCTTCCGCCGTGATCTGATCGACTATTTCGACGGCCACAAAAAAGATGGAGTGAATCCATCGAAGCAGTTCTTCACTATGCTGACGTTGATCAGCATTTGTCTGGTAGCAGCGTGCTATGCAGGCCTTAGCCTCGTTATCCACGTGAAGATGGGCGACGAATGGGAACCGTCGATGTCGGTGTACCTGATCTTTATTCCCTATTTCATCACGATGGCGATCTATGGCTCGATGGCTCAGGTATTCATTGTTGCGAACCGGCTGAAGATCGACTTGATGTTTCAAATGGTCAACGCCGTATCGATTTTCCTGATCTTTGCGACGGCTCATTTCCTCGGCGTCGGTTTCATCCAATCGCTTGTTCTGCTCAGTGTCTGTGGAACGCTTGTGGCAAGCATGGGTACTTACCGGGCGCTCAAGATCGGCAAGGGGCCGGACGCCTATCCGAATCGACAACCTAGCTTTGAAGCGCCGTGACAGGCGAGTCGCTCAATCGTTCAGGGAAAAAGAATGCGCATTGTAAAACTCCCCGGCATCATCGGCAGGAATGCGAGTCCAGGCGTGTCGGCGGCGGTCTGGTTCATTCTATTCATCGCGCTGTATGCGATCTCCGCGTTTCACGATAGCACGTTGCCGGCGCGGTTTCTGTTTGACGAACTGGTGATCTTCGACCGGATGAAGACCGTCACGGCTTTCAAGGCGTTTGGCGACTCATTCGACAATCTCGCGTGGTTTTTCAACTTTTTCGGTCTCCAGAATTTCTCTATTTCCTTGATGGGCTTTCTCGCGTCGACTATCGGCATGCTTTTCGCCATCTGGAGGTCTGGTGTCACTTCGCTGAAGCCGATCGAGTTCGTTCTGGTCGCCTTCTGGCTCGTCAATCAGACTGTCTACATCGGCGTTCCGTCAAAAGAAGTGGTTATTTCGATCGTGGTTCTCTTGTTGCTGTTTTACAACTCATCGCGCGCGATATTGGCTTTGTTTGTAGTCCTGGCGACTCTGGTGGCTGTGTACTTCAGATCGTACTGGGCTATTACACTGGCCGCGACGGTGTTTCTTTATTTGGCGCCAAACGGCTTCAGAAAGCCGATTTCATTGATCCTTTTCGCACTGGCCATGTTTGTGATTGTGGCCTTCGTGTTCCAGAAGGCCTATGGCGAATCACTGGATTTCGCGAGGCAGAATGCCAATGAGTGGCGGGACCCCGAGGAAGTGGGGTCGATGATCGTACAGTTCATTCCGGGCAGCAGTATGTTCGTTGGCGTGGCGAACGTGGCCATCACGCTGGCGACTTTCGTGTTGCCGTTGCGGTTGATCACGTCGGGTTCTCCGCTGCAAATGCTGGGCGGCATTGGCGTGTTTTTCACTTTTGCGGCTGTGTTCTTCCGATATCGCGCCGCTGCGACACTATTTCCGGTGGGCCGATTCGAGACGCTGTGTTTCTGTTTTCTGGTCAGTTTCCTGTCAACGCAAGCTATTTTCGAGCCGGACTACGGATCATTCCTGCGACATCTTTCGCCGGTGTCGCCGTTGATCATGCTTCTCGTCCTGCGGCTCTCATTGGAAGGACACTTGACTGTATCGGCTCAGAGTGCCGCGCTAGTGAACGACGACACTCAGCACCGGTCCACGTTGTCGAGGCATCGCAGCGCTTCCTGATTCGCTATAACGGGCCGCTGTGTGCCGTTGGTGAAGCGATTGCCGCCAGCTGTGCACGGCCGGCGCAGCGGATTCCGTCGGAACGCTCGCCGGCCTCGTCGACTGCGATAGGTTCCCAGAAAGAAACCCTCCCTTCCGTGGGGCTTCACCGACCCACACCCGTTAGAGCCGCGCATCCCATGCGGGGCGCCACTTCTGTGGCGCCGTCACACCGAAAGCGATTCGAATCCCACCGTAATGCTTTCAAAAGGCAAAAGCCTTTGCTACCATCGCGCCTCATGAATGCGAATCAATCGCATTTACAACAGACGGAGGCGCTTGCTCGCTGGTAGACATGAAGAATCAAAAGACCACACGTCCAACAAGGCTCGCAGTCCATCGTCACATGCAGATCGTGGTTTGGCTGGTCTTTGCCGGCGCCGCGCAATCCGCTTTCGCGCAAAGCGCCTCCGGCGGGGAAGAAGCCGCGGCGCCAGCCAGTAGCCCAGCTGCCACGGCGCAGGCCTCTAGCGGCGGCGAGCAGGCGCTACCGGCCGTCAACGTCAACGCGGCCGCCCAGACGGATTCGCCGATGCACTTGCGCACGCCCGTGTCGGTCGGTGCGCTGGGTACGCGTTCGCAGCTCGACACGCCGTTCTCGACCACCGTCGTGACTGGCGAGGAGCTCGCCGACCGTCAGGCGAACAAGCTCGGCGGCGTATTCGCGGTCGATGCATCGGTCACCGACAGCACTAATGCGTACAGCGCGTGGGCCACGTACATCTCGATTCGCGGCCTGCCGATCGATTGGCAGAACGGCTTTCGCATCAACGGAAATCCGTTCATCTCGTACGGCATCACGATGCCATATGAAAACCTCGAACGCGTCGAACTGCTGAAGGGCCTTGGCGGTTTCATGTACGGCTTCGTGCAACCGGGCGGGGTCGTCAACTACGTGACGAAGACGCCGGCGGATCAGCCGGTGACGAGCGTGTCGGCCGGCTACCGGATGGACAGCGTGTTCAGCCAGCACGTCGATCTGAGCCGGCGCTTCGGTCCGGACGACAGGTTCGGCGCGCGCATCAACTACACGCACGAGGCCGGCAAGACCTACAACGCGGGTGACATCAATCGCAATTCGCTGGCGGTGTCGCTCGACGGCCGCCTCACGCGCTACCTCGACGTCTACTTCGACGCGATCTATCAGCAAAGCCGCTCGAGCGGCCAGACGCCCGCGATCTACACGGGCAGATATACGGGCACGAGCCTGCCCGCGCCGATCAGCGGCGGCACCAACCTGCTCGGCGGCACCGATCAGCATCTGAATACGAACCTGCAGTTGTACACGGCGGGCGTCAGGTATCAGATCACGCCGAACTGGTCGTTCAACACGTCGGCGAGCTACAGCAAGTCCTCGCGCGACCGCAACGAAAGCACGCTGACGCTGCTGAACCAGGCGGGCGATTACACCGACAGCCGCTGGAACGGCGACGAAGGCCACCAGGACATCTACTGGCAGGGCGTATTTGAAGGCACGGTGAAGACCGGTATCTTCACGCATCAACTGGCGCTCGGCGCGTCGTGGCAGTACCAGACGAACGACTACAGCGCCGTGTCGTATTACTTCACGCTTGGCAACGGCAACCTGTATCAGCCAAACCCGTGGCGCTTTTATTCGGGCGCCGGGCTCGACAAATATCGCGCCAACGAGATCACACAGAAGGCGCTGTTCGCGAGCGACACGCTCCAGCTGACGGATCGCTGGTCACTGCTCGCGGGCCTGCGCTACACGAACTACGATCAGCAGTCGTACAACATCAACGGTTCGCTGTCGTCTTCGTACGGGCAGAATGGCGTGCTGACGCCGACCGTCGCGCTGATGTACAAGCTCGAGCCGCACTCCACGCTTTACGCGAGCTACGTGGAGTCGCTCGAGCAAGGCGCGATGGTGGCCGACATCTACGCGAATGCCGGCGCGCTGCTGCGTCCGCTGCGCTCACGTCAGTACGAGGTCGGCTTCAAGAGCGAGCATGAGCGCTGGGCGGCGACGGCCGCGCTGTTCCGCATCGAACGCGGGGCCGCGTACGCGAACAGCCAGAATGTCTACCTGCAGGACGGCAACTCGATATACCAGGGTCTCGAAGCGGGCGGCAGTGTGCGCGTCGGCCGCAACTGGCAGGTGACCGGCAACCTGATGCTGCTCGACACCTGGTACGCGAAGGGACAGGCCTTTAACGGCAACCGGGTGACAGGAGCGCCGCTGTTCGTCACCTCCGGCCGCGTGACCTATGACGTGCCCGCCGTGCCGGGCCTGCAGGTCGGCGCGGACGCGAAGTTCACGAGCAGCACGAAGGTGCGGCCGGCCGGCGACCTGCAGACGGGCGGCTACATGATCGTGAACGTCGGCGCGAACTATTTGACGCGCATCGGTGGGCACGACGTGACGCTGCGCGCGGCGATCGACAACATCACGAATCGCCGCTACTGGATGTTCCAGTACACGGACTACATCGCGCCGGGCGATCCGCGCATGGTCAGCGTGAACGCGAAGATCGATTTCTGATTCCGAGCAACGGGCTCACTGCGCGCCGCCGGCGCGCATGGCCCGGTATTCCCGCTGCACGATGTCCATCAGTTCCGCCACCGAAGTCAGCGCGCTCTGTTGCTCGTAGGTCACGCGGCCTCGCTGCATCAACATGATGCGATCCGCGATATCGAGCGTCTGCGCATAGTTGTGCATGATCATGATGATCGACAGGCCGCCTTTTTCCTTCAAGCGCATCAGCAGGTCGATGATGAGCCCCGCCTCGCGCGCGCCCATCGCGGCGAGCGGCTCGTCGAGCAACAGGATCTTCGCGTTCGAATGCACCGCGCGCGCCACGGCGATCGCCTGGCGCTGGCCGCCCGACAGACGTTCCACGGGCAAATCCACCGAAGGCACGTGCACGCCGATATCGTCGAGACACTGCGCCGCGCGCTCGCGCATCTGCTTGTGATCCAGCAGCCTGAACGGCCCGCGCCGCACGATTTCGCGATTCAGGAACATGTTGTGGTAGATGCTCAGCGAATTCGCGAGCGCGAGATCCTGATACACGCATTCGATGCCGAGCGAGCGCGCATGATCGACCGAGCGCAACAGCGTCTCCTCGCCGTCGATGTGGAGCGTGCCGCTCGTTTGCTGATGAAAGCCCGTGAGGATCTTCACGAGCGTGGACTTGCCCGCGCCGTTGTCGCCGAGGATGCCGAGTATCTCGCCCTTGCCGAGCGTGAGCGAGACGCCGTCGAGCGCCGTCACCGCGCCGAAGCGTTTGACGAGGTTGTCGCCTTGCAACGCGAGCGGCGTGTTCGCGCCGCCGAGCGCAGCGGAGGTGGCGTTCGCGCCCGCCGAGGAAGTTTGCGATTGGTCCATCAGCGTCCACCCTTGCGGCGAATGCGCCCAACGTGGATGTTGAAGATCATCGCCGCCAGAATCGCGGCGCCAAGAATGATGTTGAACGTAAACGCGTTGATGCCGATCAGCGTAAAGCCGTCGTTGAGAATGCCGAGTACCGCCGCGCCGATGAGGCCGCCCACGATGGTGCCCGAGCCGCCCGTCAGCGGGGTGCCGCCGATCACGGCGGCGGCCACCGCAAGGAACATGATCTGGTTGCCGCCCGCCTGCGGGTCGATCGAGGTAATGCGAAAGGCTTCGAGCATGCCGGTGAAGCCCGCCAGCACCGCGGCGAGGACGAAGTTGCCGAGGCGCAGCCGCTTCACATGAATGCCGGCCTCGCTCGCGCCGAGCGGATTCGCACCCGCGGCCTGCGTGTGCAGGCCCCAGCGTGTATGCCGCAACAGCACGTGCATCGCGAACGCGATCACGAGGGTCCAGATGATCTCGCTGTAGCCCCACGCGCCCATGACCGCGGCGAACGCGGGAGAGCCGGGCGTGGGGGCGGGCGTGCCGCGCGAGATCGTGAGCGTGATGCCGTTGATCAGAAAGAGCGTACCGAGCGTCGTGACGAACGAGGGCAGCCGCAGCCACACCGTCACCGCTCCGTTCACGAAGCCGACCGCGCCCGCCGCCACGAGCCCCGCGATCACGGCGAGCCACATCGGCGCGCCCGCGTCATTCGCGAACACCATCATGAATGGCGCGAACGCGAACACCATGCCCGCCGACAGATCGATGTCGCCGCCGATCATCAACATGATTTCGCCGAACGCGATGATCGCCACCGGCGCGATGAACTGCGACAGGTTGACGAGGCTCGCGTTGGTGAGCAGGAAATCGTGGTTCGCGAATTCGAAGTAGGCGGCCAGCAGCACGGCCACGAGCAGGATGCGCAGCTCGGCCGCCCATTGAGACGCGAATGAAACGCCCGCGCGCCGGGGCGCGCGGACTGCTTCTGTGTTGCTGGTTTCGTTCACTGTATTCATCAGGACTTGATTGCGCCGGACCGCGGGACGATTTGCTGCTTATCGGTCTTGCCTTCGAAGCGCGTCGAGGTATTGAGGTACGGCTCGACGTTCTCCTTGGTCACGAACTTCAGGCCGGTGTTGATTTCGGCCGGCCCGACGAGGCCGCCCGAGCTGAGGAACACGAACGCCTGCATCACCGTATAGAAACCTTGAACGTACGGCTGCTGGTCGATGGTGAAGTCGAGGTAGCCTTCGTGGATCAGCTGGATCGTGGTCGGCAGCAGGTCGAAGCCGCCGCCGTGCACGCCCTTCGCGGGCAGGTTCGATTCCTTCATCACCTGCGCGACGCCCTGCGTGCTGCCCGCATCCACGGCGAACATGCCCTTCAGGTCCTGGTGTCCCAGATAGAACGCCTTGATCTTCGACAGTTCCTCGTTGACGGTCGCGCCCGTGGCCACGGTCTGGATGTCGATCTTCTTGCCGGACTTCTTGATCGCGTCGCTCGCCCCGTCCATGCGCGGCTGGATGTTGAGCTGCCCCGGCGTCGCAATGAACAGCGCGACCATGCCGCTGTCGATCAGGCTCACGATGCGCTCGCCCATCTGGTAGCCGGACAGATACAAATCCTGACCGATATACGCGAGGCGCGGATTCTTCTTGCCGCGCGGCGCGTCGGCGTTATAGGCGAACACCGGAATGCCGGCGTCGAGCGCAGCCTGGATTGGCTTGTCGAAAGCGCTCGGATCGACGATCGGCACCGCGATGGCGTCGGCCTTCGCCGCGATCGCCGAATTCACGGCGCGGACCATTTCGCCGGCGTCGGAGGTGGCCGAGCCGGTCCACTGATAATCCATGTTGAGCAGCGAGCAGGCATCCTGAATGCCGTATTGCGTCGGCACGAAGAACGGGTTGGTGGTGACGTGATTGACGAACACGATCTTCCACTTCTTGTGCGACGGAAACGCCGACTCCGCTGCTTGCGCGCTGCCGATCAGCCCGCCCGCGCCGCCTAGCGCACCCATCAGCGAAAGCGCCGCGCCGAGTCCGGCGCCCTGCATCAGCCCGCGCCGAGTCGGATTGAAAGAGTTGTTGCCTTGTTGCTGGTTGTCATCCCGTTGCTGTGCCATCTCATCCTCCGATTCTTCTCTTCGTTGGTCGATGCGCTCGACGTTGCGTCGATCGTGTGCAGATGCTGGAAGGCACCGGGAGTGCGCTGGGCAGCGCGAGACTTTGGCGTGGCGACGTGCAACCCCGATTCGAGGCGCTCGATACGCGCCGTGCGGTACCGCAAAAATGTTAGTGCAGTGCGGTTGCACCGCCTAATCCATGTATACCCGCACCATTCCGAAGAGTGGGACGGCGGGGTTACGAAGGTGTGGATAGTGGCGCCCGACGGGGTGCAATGGATGGTCTGCGCCGCTGTCGGCGGACTGGCGAAAGCGCGGCGCGGCACCGGGTGGCGCACCGCAGCACACAGGACGCGGACGCGGCCGCCGCTTCGTGGTGCGCGGCGCTCAAAGCGTTTCGCCCGCCAACACCGTCGCCACATGCGCACGCAACGTCGGCAACACTTCGCTTTCGAACCACGGATTGCGCTTGAACCACGCGACATTGCGCGGCGACGGATGCGGCAGCGGCATCACATGGGGTCCAAACTCGGCCCACCTGACGAGCGTATCGGTCGAGGTCGGGCCAAACGCGTCGCCGAGGCCAAAGCGCTGCGCGTATTGTCCGATCAGCAGCGTCAATTTCACCGAACGCATCCGCGCGAGCAATTGGCCATGCCATCGGCTCGCGCACTCGGGACGAGGCGGCAGGTCGCCGCTCGCGCCGCGGCCCGGAAAACAGAAGCCCATCGGCACGCTGGCGAATCTGGACGCGTCGTAGAAGGTCGTGTCGTCGACGCCGAGCCACGTGCGCAGGCGCGCGCCGCTCGCGTCGCTCCAGGGCACCCCGGACGCATGCACGCGCGCGCCCGGCGCTTGCCCGATGACCAGAATACGCGCGCTCGCGGACGCCGCAAGCACGGGTCGGGGCGCGTGCGGCAGCATGGGTGCGCACAGCGTGCAGGCGCGGATATCGTGAAGCAGCGTGTCGAGCGACGTGTCGTGTTTCGAGGTACGTTTGGTGGTAACGGCCATAAAGCGGTGCGGGGTGACTGGCGTGCAGTCGTGTCGTGAGTCGGCTCAGTTCTGCGCCTCAGCCGGATAGATCAGCGTGCCGTCGGCCTGGGGCTCGGCGCCAGGCGTCAGCGTGGCGGCGTTCGTGTGATGCGCGTCCATGATGTGCAGCACGGTTTCATCGTGCATCAGCAGATAGTCCGTAATGATACGCCGGTGGCAACGCCACCAGACCGCTTCCGAGCACATGATCGCGCAGCGCTGCCGATGACCGAGCCTCAGCAGTTGCGCCAGTCCCTCGCGGAACGCGTCGCTCATTGCATAGTCGGCATAGTTGCGAAAGGCCGGATGCGTCCAGTACGCATTCGGCGACGGCGCGTCGTCTTTGCGCCTGCTGCGGCGTCCGCCGAGTGCGGCGAGATGCACGTAGTCGATATGCTCCGCTGCGAGCGAGGCGGGCAGCGTGTCCCGATTGAACTGCGGGTTGGTCCGCGAGCGCGGGATGCTGCGCACGTCCACCAGCAAGGCGATCTGCTCGCCTTTCAGCAAGTCGACGAATTCCTGCAACGGACGCGTCGAATGGCCGATCGTGTAAAAAGGGCGCTTTGTTTTCATGCGTGCCTCGCCGATGTCGATCACGGCGACGATTCCTACACGGTTACAACCTATGGCGCAGTAAGGTCAACTGCGTCCCGATTCAGGCGCCGCACGTGCCATGCCTGACGAGCCGGGTGGCCATCATCCCGGTATCCGGTGCAATCTTGCTCCCGCGAGTCAGAGTTGCAACAATGCACCCGCGATGGCCGCCGCGCGGCACGCCATCGCCCGCGTATTTTCTTTCGACCCGCTTGCACCATGACCGACGGCCTGCCCAATCCCCAACGCGCGTTTGCGTACCTCGCGATCGCCATCGCGATGACGATGTCGGTGCTCGACACCTCGATCGTCAACGTCGCGCTGCCCACCATCAGCAACGACCTGGCGGTATCGCCGGCGAATGCGATCTGGGTCGTCAACGCGTATCAGCTGGCGGTCACGGTGTCCTTGCTGCCGCTCGCGGTGCTCGGCGACGGCCTCGGCTACAAGCGTGTCTACTGCTACGGACTCGTGCTCTTCACGCTGGCGTCGTTCGCCTGCGCGAATGCGCACACGCTGCTGGTGCTGGCGGTCGCGCGCGTGTTTCAGGGCTTCGGCGCGGGCGGCATCATGAGCGTGAGTATCGCGCTGGTGCGCTTCGTTTTTCCGAAGGCACGGCTTGGCGTCGGCGTCGGTTTATCGTCGCTGGTGGTGGCCGTTTCGTCGGCGGCGGGGCCGAGCATCGCGTCGGCGATTCTGTCGGTCGCGCACTGGCAGTGGCTGTTCCTCGTCAACGTGCCACTCGGCGTGCTGGCGCTGTCGATCGGCGCGCGCACTTTGCCGGTGACACCGAAATCGGGCGCTCGCCTGAGCGGCCTGAGCGTCCTGCTCAACGCGCTCACCTTCGGCCTGCTGATCTCGGGTCTCGCCGCTTTCAAGCAGCCGGGGGCGACGCAGCGCGGCGCCGCGATGGTCGCGCTCGCACTTGTGGCCGGTGTGCTGTTCGTGCGGCGCGAAAGCCGGCTCGCGAAGCCGATGCTTCCCATCGACCTGCTGCGCATGCCGGTGTTTTCATTGTCGATGGCGACGTCGATCTGCTCGTTCGCGGCACAGACGATGGCGTACATCGTGCTGCCGTTCTATTTCGAGCAGACGCTGAAGCTGTCGGAAACCCAAACCGGCTTTCTGATGACACCGTGGCCGCTCGTGACCGCGTTGATCGCGCCGGTTGCAGGCCGGCTGTCCGACCGGTGGGCTCCGGGACGCATCAGCAGCGTCGGGCTTGTCGTGTTCGGCTGCGGACTCGCGATGCTCTGCCAGCTCGGCGACACGGCGACGCGTTTCGACATCGTGTGGCGGCTCGCGGTCTGCGGCCTCGGCTTCGGCATCTTTCAGTCGCCGAACAATCGCGTAATCATCGGCAGTGCGCCGCGGCATCGCAGCGGCGGCGCGTCCGGCCTGCAAGCGATGGGACGTCTGCTCGGCCAGTCGAGCGGCGCGGTGGTGGTGTCGATCGTGTTCGGGCTCGTGCACGGCCGGCACCTGACGCTGATTGCCGGCATCGGCGCGGCGCTCGCGTTGGTCGCGGCCGGCGTGAGTTCGGCGCGGCGCATGACGGAGTACAGCGACGCCCCGCAGGAATCACAGGCTACGCCAACGCGGCCGGTCTCCGAGCGTTGACGGGGGGCGGCGTCGTTGCGCCGCCGGTGCGTCTACGCGAGATTCGAAGGCGCCGCCTTCAGCACGTCGACGTGCTTCGGAATCAGGCCGAGATCGAGGAACGTATCGGCGATCTGTTGCTGCTCGCCGAGAATCGCGCGGGTAATCGGCTGCGTGCCGAACTGCTGACGCCGCACCGCCGCGTCTACGACCTGCTTGGGCAGACCCCATAGCTGCGCGAGTTCGGCCGCGAGCTGATCCTTGTTCTGCTTGCCCCACTCATCGACCTTGTCGAGCTCTTCGATCACGATGCGGATCACGTCGGGATTGTTCGCCGCATAACTCTGCGACGAGAAGTAGAACGCGCGATTGCCGACTACGCCGCTCGCATCGGCAATCACGCGAGCGCCGAGCGAATGCTCCGCCGCGGCGAAGAACGGATCCCAGATGACCCACGCGTCGATCGACCCGCGCTCGAACGCCGCGCGTGCATCGGCGGGTGCGAGGAACACGAGCTTTACGTCGCCGTATTGCAGGCCATGCTGACTCAGCAGCTTGACGAGAAAGTAGTGGACATTGCTGCCTTTGTTGAGCGCGATCCGCTTGCCCTTCAGGTCCGCGACCGAGCGGATCGTCGATTGCGGCGGTACCAACACCGCTTCCGACTGCGGCCGCTTGACGGTCGCCGCGACATAGGCCAACGGTGCGCCGGCGGCCTGCGCGAAGATCGGCGGTGCTTCGCCGACGTCGCCGAAATCGATCGAGCCGACGTTCAGTGCTTCCAGTTGCACGGGGCCCGCCGCGAACTCGGTCCATGTGACGGATACGTTCAGCGGCGCGAGCCGTTTCTCGAGCGTACCGCGGCCCTTCAGCAGATTCAGATAACCCTTCTGGTTGCCGACGCGCAGCGTACGCGCATTGCCTTGCGCGAACGAAAGCGGCGCTGCCGCGGCCGCCGCGGCGCCGAGCGAAAGTTTCAGGAAGGTGCGGCGGTCGTGAAGCGTTCTGGTAATTGACATGACGGGCAATACGATCGGGAGGGCAATGAAGAAGGCAGGATGCGCGGCGGCCGAAGCGCCGCCGCTCGAGTCGCGAGTGATTCGTGCGTGATTCGCGTGTCGGATCAGTGCTGGGGCGCGCCATCCCATGCGGGCAGCGTGGCGCCGTGATAGACGGTCAGGATCGCCGAGGCGACGTTGGCCTGCTGGTAGCTGTCGACGATCGTCTTCACCCACGCAGCGTTCGCGTCTTTCGCGTTGACCGCGATGAAGTTGCGATACGGATTGCCCGGTACCTTCTCCTGCGCGATGCGTTCCTGCGGAATCTTGATGCCCGCCTTGATCGCCCAGTCGGTATTGACGACGGCGGCGTCGAGGTCGCCGATCGCACGGCCGACGATGCCCGCGTCGAGCTCCTTGATCTGGATATGCTTCGGATTGTCCGCGATGTCGCGCGCGGTCGGCAGCAGGCCGACGTCGGGGCGCAGCTTGATCAGCCCGTTCGCCTGCAGCAGAAGCAGCGCTCGGCCTTCGTTGCTCGGATCGTTCGGCACGCCGATCGTCGCATTCTGCGGCAGCGCCGCGATCGATTTCACCTTGCGCGAGTAGAGACCGATCGGCTGCACGTAGGTATAGCCGACGGGCACGATCTGATAGTGGCGCGCGGCGATCTGCGCATCGAGATAGGGCTTGTGCTGGAACGAGTTCGCATCGAGGTCGTGTTCGGCGAGCGCTTCGTTCGGCTGCGTATAGTCGGAGAAGGTCGTGATCTTGACGGTGATGCCCTGCCTGGCCGCATTGGCGGCGACCGCACGCCACACGTCTTCGTCCTCGCCGGACATGATGCCGACTCGCACGGTTTGTCCTGCCGCAAGCGCCGGTTGCGCGCTGACGATGCCGCATGTAACGAGAACCGAGAGGAGTGCGGCCCTGAGTGCTTTGGTCGTGGTCATGTCTGGAATGCGATCGAAGTGAAGGTCCGGAGATCGTAGAGAGGCGCTCGTTAGCGCACAAATAATATCGAGCGCTATCGTTATCGCGGTTGAGCGTAAGCGGACAACCCGTTTCGTCGGCACCGCCAGACCGACATTGCATCGGCGGCGCAAAGCATTGCACAAATGCTTGTTTGCACAAGCACGCGCTGCTGACTAGATTCGATGCATGCCATCAGCAGGAGGGCGCACGATGTCATTGAATCTCGCATCGTTCTATCGCCGGGCCGTGTCCGCTGCCTTCGAAGCCGTCCGGCAGCGGGTCCATCGCGACCAGCCGCGCGACGATCCTGAGCGCCTCGAGCGCATTGCGACTTACGCGCGCGCGGGATACTTCAATATGGGCTATACGCTCGAATCGTTTAGCGTGATCGCGGAAATCGCACCGGATTGACGGTGTCATCGGTGAGTTGTGCGCGCGCGGCATATCGCCGGCCGTCATAACCTTAGTCGCAATCGGCTTTGTTCGGGGCGCGCACACTACCTATACTCGTGCGCTTGTCGATCAACCCAGGCCGCCTCGCCGGCACGAGCATGTCGCGACCTCCACGTATCACTAGCGACGCGCATGATGCGTCGAAACCCGCGTCGCCGCGTCGGCGCCTGTTGGGCGGTCTCGCGCTGTCCGCGTTGGCCGCGCCGAACCTGAAGGCGGCGACGCTGCTGAAGCCGCTGGGCGTCGATCCGTGGACACAAACTCCCGGCACGCCGATTCTCGAGCATCCGTACGGGCTGCCGTCGCCGCGCGAGTCGAACGTGATTCGTCGTGCCGCGCGGGCGTGGCCGATGCCGGGCGCCGCATCGTCGCTGACGCCGCTCGCGGATCTGCATGGCTCGATCACGCCGAATGGGCTCGTCTATGAGCGGCATCATGCCGGGGTGCCCGATATCGATCCAGACACGCACCGACTCGTGATTCATGGTCTCGTGCGCGAGCCGAAGCTCTTCACGATGGACGATCTGCTGCGCTTGCCTTCGGAGTCGCGCATTCATTTTCTCGAGTGTTCGGGCAACACGGCGAGCGAATGGAAAGGACCGAGCGGGCTCCCTGTGCAGATCACGCATGGACTGCTGTCGTGCTGCGAGTGGACCGGCGTCAGGCTGTCGACGCTGCTCGAAGCCGTCGGTGGACGCACGCTGACCAGCGACGGCGCAACGGCGCAATGGCTGCTCGCCGAAGGCGCGGACGCCGCCGCGATGACACGCAGTTTGCCGCTCGACCGGATTCTCGACCGTGCGCTCGTCGTCTATGCGCAAAACGGCGAACGCCTGCGGCCGGAGAACGGCTATCCGCTGCGTCTGTTGGTGCCGGGCTTCGAGGGCAATACCAACGTGAAATGGCTGCGGCGGCTGAAAGTCGTCGATGCGCCGTTGCAGACGCGCGAAGAGACGTCGAAATACACGGGCATCCTGCCCGACGGCCGCGCGCGTCAATTCGTGTTCGAGATGGACGCGAAGTCGGTGATCACGCGGCCTTCCGCCGGACAGCGTCTGACCGCGCAGGGCTTCTATCCGATCGTCGGGCTCGCGTGGTCAGGACGGGGAGCGATTCGCAAGGTCGAGGTATCGACCGACAGTGGAGCGACCTGGCAGGCCGCAGTGCTCGACGAGCCCGCGCGCGATCGCGCGTTGACCCGCTTCCAGGCCGGCTTCGTGTGGAACGGTGCGCCGACCGCCATTCTGTCGCGCGCGACGGATTCTACCGGCTACGTTCAACCGACGCGCGAGGCGCTCGTCGCGGCACGTGGTCTGAACTCGAACTATCACTACAACGGCATTCAGCAGTGGCGCATCGAAGCCGATGGGAGCGTTAAAAATGCGTGAGCATCTGCGGTTCGGTGCTTCGAAATCGAAAACGATGCGCGCTCTGCTGGCATGGGGCACGGCTAGCAGTCTGCTCGCTGGCTGTTCGTCTTCATTCGATGCAACGCGCGACGCGCAGTCCGCTGCCGCCGCTCAAGCGCGCTGGCGTTCATCCGTCGACGCGATCGGCAAGCCTGTCAGCGAAGCCGATCTGAGCGCATGGAATATCGATGTCGCACCGAACGGCCACGGCTTGCCCGACGGCAGCGGCGACGTCGCAACGGGTGGCCGAATTTTCGCGGCGAAATGCGCGGCCTGTCATGGCGCGAAAGGCGAGGGGCTGATCGGCGATCAGCTGATCGGTGGGGCGGGCACGCTCGCGACCGCGAGTCCGAAACGCACCGTTGGCAGCTTCTGGCCGTATGCGACGACGCTATTCGACTATATAAACCGGGCGATGCCGTATAACGCGCCGCAGTCGCTGAGCGCGGACGAGGTGTATGCCCTCAGCGCGTGGATCTTGAACCGCAACGGCATCGTGCCGGATGATGCGCGTCTCGACGCGCATTCGCTCGCCGCTATCCGCATGCCGAACCGGGATGGCTTCGTGCCCGACCCTCGGCCGGGCAAGCTGTGACAGGCGTTCGGCCGGCGGGCTTATTGGAGCAGTAAGGGAATTAAGCCTGCGGCGGCAACAGCGCCGCAAGCAAGCGGCGCAACTGCGCCAATTCGCTTGCCGTCAGCCGTTCAGTGAGAATGCGCTCGACCTGCTCGACGCGCGGACGCAAGGCCGCAAGCTGCTTCTTACCCGCAGCGGTGAGATACAGCACATAACTGCGCTTGTCGACAGGATCATCGGCGCGCTCGATCTGGCCATTGCGCACCATGCGTGCAACGAGATCGGCGATCGTCGAACGATCCACATCGAGCTTGTCTCCGAGTTGCCGCTGACTGACGCCAGGCGTCTCGTGCAAGACTTCGAGCGCCGCGTACTGCACGCTCGTGATCTCCGCGGAAACCTCGCTCAGCCAGACCGCTGCATGGCGCTGTTGGGCACGGCGCACCAGACTGCCAGTAAATTTTGGGAGCGCGCCGGCGTCTTCAGGTTTGATCGGCAATTTCGGAGTGTCGGATTTGGTTATGGCTTAACGCGCGCGAAAGATGGGCCGGAAGAAGGCGTTCAACTCCGCGTACGCATTCAATGGGAGAACATGGGCCACGTATTGGTCGGGACGTACCACCACGAGTGCACCTTGTTCGCGATCGATGCCGCGCTCGTCGAAGATATCAGTCGTCGCGTCGCACGTAAATGCCTTTTCGTAGTCGATCAGGCCGTGGCGACCCTTGCGCGGCAGCAGCAGAGCGGGGATGTCCTGAAGACGGACTTCGCGATGCGGCTGTTGCAGCACCGCGCGCAGATCGAGAACGCTGTCCACGTCGGCGTCCTGCGGCGTGAAGAGCCGCAAAACGGATTCCGGCGATTTGTCGAGATGCTCGCACAACGCATTCAGCGCACGACCCGACGCGTCCGCAAAAGCGTACAGACGCCAACGGCCGTCGGCTTGCGCCGCATGCCCGAGATGGAACGGTTTTGCATCAGCGAGGCGAACCACAGGCGAGGAGTGAAAGCGCGTGCCGATCGCAAAGCCTTTGGCGAGCGCCTGATGCGTCGCTTCGCCGGTCAGGGTGGCCGGCCGGTAACGCGTCGCGACGCCTGCCGTGTAGCGGCCAGCGCGAACGAAGTACGCCTGAAGCTCCGCAGGATCGACACCGCCTGCTTCGGGCCGGTTGGGGTCCTTCGGCGGAGCGGCCATCATGGCCGACCATTCCTTGTCGAAATCGATCAGCTCCTGCGCAATGGGTTGGCGCTCGTTCGAATACGTGCGCAGCAGATCGGCGTCGCTACGGCCTTCCAGCACCGCGCCGAGCTTCCAGCCGAGATTGAAGCCGTCCTGCATCGACACGTTCATGCCTTGGCCCGCTTTGGCGCTATGCGTATGGCAGGCGTCGCCCGCGATGAACACGCGCGGTTCGCGCGAAGTGCCGTCGGCGGCGATCGCGTCGTCGAAGCGGTCGGTGAGACGCTGACCGACCTCGTAGACCGAGAACCACGCCACTTCCTTGACGTCGAGCGTATAGGGATGGAGGATGCTTTGCGCCGTCTCGATGATGCGATCGACCGTGATCTGCTTGAGGTTGTCGCGATTCTCCGGGGTGACGTCGCCGAGATCGACATAGAAGCGAACCAGATATCCGCCTTCGCGCGGAATGATCAGCAGGTTGCCCTTGCTCGCGGATTGAATCGCCGCTTTCAGCCGGATGTCCGGGAAGTCGGTAACGGCCAGCGCATCCATCACGCCCCACGCATGGTTGGCCGCGTCACCGCGCAGCGTTTGTCCGATGGCGGTGCGTACCCGGCTGCGCGCGCCGTCGCAACCGACGACATACCGCGCGCGTACGGTCACGGTCTCGTCGAGCCGTGCGGGATCGGTGCGCCGCAGCGTGACCAGCACCGGGTATTCATTCGTATCGTCGCGCTGGACATCGACCAGTTCGAGGCCGTAGTCCGGTTCGATCCGGCGCGCGGAGCGACGCATCACGTCGAGCAGATACTCCTGGATACGCGCCTGATTGACGATGACGTGCGGAAATTCCGAAAGACCCGTTTCGGTATCCTGAACCCGGCCGGTACGACTGATCGCGCCGCGGTCATTTGCATCGGGTCGCCAGAATACCGTTTCATTGACCCAATAGGCTTCTTGCAGCAGGCGATCCGCGAGGCCGAACGCATTGAACATCTCGACGGTACGGCACGCTACGCCATCGGCCTGTCCCATCTGCAACGGTCCGTCGCGACGCTCGACGATGCGCGTGTTGATCGACGGGAATTGCGACAGTTGCGCGGCCAGCACGACTCCGGCAGGGCCGCTGCCGACGATCAGCACGTCGACCTTCTCCGGCATCTGCGCAGCATGTGCGTTGCCGATGGCTGGCTCGATTGTCGGATCGCCGACCCGGAAACCGTTGAGATGAAATTGCATGACGTCCTCCTCCGTTCAGTAAATATCTGCTGAACGCGAATATACTCCGTACCCCAACCATTTTGAAGTACTTCGTGCGAGGATGGATGTTTACCCTGGTTTAGAAGAGCCCTCCTGGATCGTCTGATTCAATGGCCGTGCCAATGGCCTCCATGGCCACCCCAGTAGCCGCCAATGCCGATGCCGAGGCTCACGGACGGCGGTGCGACGTAGTAGCCGGGCGCATAGCCATAAGCGGGCGCTGGCTCGTACCCATAGCCATAGCTGGGCGGCGGCGGGGCGACGACGCAGCCCGCGAGGCCGACCGATACGGTGATTGCAAAGAGTAGTCTGCTCATGATCGTTGTCCTCCACTCATGGAGGGTGTGCAAGATTCGGTCCAGCCGCCTTCTGCCACCACGTCGACAGAACCCATTCGTCGGCGGAGAAGTAAAGCGGCAGCATCGCCGGATAGGCGAGGCTGTTTCGGTACGCGATGCGATGAACCGCGGAATACCAGTGCGGGATCACGTAGTAGCCGTTCATCAACACCCGGTCGAGCGCGTGGGTCGCATCGACGAGCTGCTCATCCGTTTGCGCGCCCAGCACCTTGCGCAGGATCGTGTCGATGGCCGGCGACTTCACGCCGGCGAGATTGTCGGAGCCGGGCTCGTCCGCGTACTGGCTGCCGAAACGCGATAGCTGCTCGGTGCCCGGCACCTGCACGTCGGGCAGGCGCACGGTCGTCATGTCGAAGTCGAACGCGTCGATGCGCTTTTGAATCAGTGCGAAATCGGCGGTGCGAAAGTTCATCGTGATGCCGAGCTTGTGCAGATTGCGGCCGAACGCAGCGGCGACCGGTTCCATCGACACGCCGCCGCCCGTGTCGCCGAGCAGCTCGAAGACGAATGGCTGACCGTTCGCGTTGCGCAGCGCGCCGTCGCGATACGTCCAGCCCGCTTGGGCCAGCAGCTCACGCGCCTTGATCAGGTTGGCGCGCAGCGATCCCGGTGGATCGGTGTTGGGCTGTTGCGGCATCTCGCCGAACACGGCGGGATCGAGTTCCTGGCGCAATGGCTCGAGAATCGCGAGTTCGCCTTCGCTGGGTTTGCCCCTGGCCTGCAGGTCCGTGTTGACGAAGAAGCTGTCGGTGCGCTTGTATTGATCGTAGAAAAGCTGCCGGTTGAGCCACTCGAAGTCGAACGCGAGATCGAGCGCCTCGCGCACGCGCACGTCCTGAAAGAGCGGCCGCCGCAGGTTGATGAAAAAGCCCTGCATGCCCACGCCGTTGTGATGAGGAAACTCGCGCTTGATCAGCTCGCCGCTGTCGAAGCGCTTGCCGATATCGCGCCGTACCCAGCTCTGCGCGGTGTGTTCGACGAGCACGTCGTACTCGCCCGCCTTGAACGCTTCGAGTTGCGCGACCGCGTCCGCATACAGCTTGTAGTCGATGCGCGCGAAGTTGTGCGTACCCACGCGGACCGGCAGCGACGCACCCCAGTAGTTCGGGTTGCGCTCGTAGCTGATGGTTCGGCCGTTGTCGTATCGGTCGATCAGATAATCGCCGCTTGCGATCGGCTTCTCGAACGCGAGTTGGTCGAAAGGAATGCGCGTGCCGTCCGGCCGCATGCCCCACTTGTGCGAAAACACCGGAATTCCGCCCGCGAGCAGCGGCATTTCGCGTGTCGCGACCTTGAAATCGAAGCGAATCGTGAGCCGATCGATCACCACCGCGCGCGCAATCTGCCCGAAGTACACCGCGAACTGCGGCAGCGCCTGCGGACTTTTCAGCGTGTCGAACGAGAACTTCACGTCCGCTGCGGTGACCGGATCGCCGTTCGAGAAGCGCGCTTTCGGATTGATGTGGAAGGTTGTCGACAGGCCGTCCCTGGCGACGTCGATGTCGTCGGCGAGCAGGCAGTACGCGCTCGCCACTTCGTCGGCGCTGCCGGTCGTCAGGCTTTCGAACATCAGTCCCAGTCCCGGTGCGGGATTGCCTCGCAGCGTAAAAGGGTTGAATTTATCGAAGCTCGTCAGCCGGTTCGGATTCGCGAGCACGAGCGTGCCGTCGCGGGGTGCGTCGGGATTGACGTAATCGAAGTGTTTGAAATCGGCGGGATATTTGGGCTCGCCGTATTGCGCGATCGCGCACACCGCGCAAGCGGGATCGGCACTCCATAGCGCCGATCCGCTCAGCACGAGCGCGAGCAGCAAGCGCCAGCTGTTGGACGAGCGGTTCGTCGGGATCGTCATGGAATTCCTCACGCCGTCGCGGTATTCGCACCAGTGTATCCACACGGCAGGCGATCGCGCTGCACGCGTCAGCCGCCCGCGCCCGTCACGACATCCTTTGGCGCGCCGACCGGCTTGCCGTTCTCGAACGTCACGTACGAGACCACGTAACCGCTCAACGGCGAGCGGTCCCAACTGCCGTGCTCGCCGATGAACGCGCCGCCGCGATACGTCCGCATTAGCCATGCCTGAACGCTTCACTTGACTGTCGGTCTGCGAGGTCTGCGCGGTTGGGCATGGCCGGCGCTGAGATTGGATACACCCGTTGGCAGCGTCGTCGCGAACGATAGACGCTCACCCGACGGAATAGCGGACGTTAATCACGGATCACCTCGCGCAGCACATGACGCGTGGACGCGTCATGGACAAAGCACTGACCGGTGAAATCGTCCATCGGACCTATCCGATTTTCGAAATCCGTTGTCATTTCGCATTCAATTGACACTACCTAATAATCTCAAAGGGCTTTCTGGCATATCTTCGACAGCCCGAAAGCTTATTGGTAGAAGAGAGTACGGCCGAATGAGGCGAGTATTAGTTATGGTTCTGGTTTGTGTGTTCAATGCCGGTCGTGCCGCAGACCTCACGTCACTCACCGATTCCGCTTTGGCGAACGACGCAAAGCTCAAAAGTGCGGAAGCTACCTGGCATGCAGAGATCGAAAAGGAACCTCAGGGGCGCGCCGGGCTTCTTCCTCGGGTCACTCTTCAGCAATCAAACTATCGCAATGGCGTGAGAGTGCCCGGGATGAGTTATCCGGGCTATTCAACGAACGGGTTCACGCTTTCCCTGACTCAGCCGGTTTTCAGATGGGATGCGTGGGAAACGTATCAACAGGGCAAGCTGTCAGTCATCGAAGCAAATCTGGCATTGGCGCAGGCAAAGCAGGACCTGCTCTTGCGCGTCTCACAAGCCTACTTCACAGCCCTTGGTGCGCAGGACGATGTCGAGCTGTCCCGCAAACACAGGGAGGCCGTTGCAGAACAGCTGGCGCTTGCAACGCACCGGTTTTCACTGGGTGACGCTACTGTCGTGGACGTCAATGAGGCACAGGCCGGTTTTGATTCTGCGCAGGCTGACGAGATCGCCGCACACAGCCAGCTCGATGAAAAATATGCCGCCCTGCAGAAGATCGTAGGAAGCCCTGTCACGCGGGTTGATGGCATGCGGGACGGTTTTAATATTCCCCCTGTTGATCCGCCCGATGTCGATTCATGGATCGATGCCGCGGCTGACGCTAATTATCATGTCCGCCAGAGGCAGGTTGCACTCGAAATTGCCGAACGTGAGCGCTCGAAGGCACGCGCGGGCGACTACCCGTCCATTTCTCTCGTCGGAAACGTGAATCAAGGCAATGCCGCATACGTCAATGGGCAATCGAACTTCAATACGGGCGGCAATCGCGGGACATCGAGTGCACTTGGCATCCAGATCACCATACCGCTCACTGACGGACTGATGACCCGAAGTCGGGTGCGCGAGGCCGCTGCGCTGAGGGAGAAGGCCGAACACGATCTCGACGATGCGCGGCGCAGCGCCGAACTCGAAGCGCATGAGGCCTGGCTCGGCGTGACGCGGGGGCTGGCGAAGATCGATGCACTGAAGACCGCAGTGAAGTCCGCGGCCATTGCTCTCAGATCAAACCAGACCGGCTACCGCGTGGGCGTCCGCGTGAACGCCGACGTGCTATCGGCCCAAGACAAGCTTTACAGCGCGCGGCGCGATCTCGCCAAAGCGCGTCAGGAAACTTTGGTTCAGGGCCTGCGGCTCAAGGCAAGTGCTGCGCGTCTCGAGCGGACAGACATTGAATCCCTGAATGCGTTGCTCGCGAGCAATAGCGATGCAGAACGGCCTGTACAGAATTCAAACGCTGGGGAGTGAGAATGTATCTGCTGATCAGGCGCCATCTGGTTCTGGCGAGTGGATTTGGTGTCATCTCGAATCTTCTGGTGCTCACCCCGACGATCTATCTTCTGCAGGTGTATGACCGCGTACTGCCGAGCCGCAGCATTGAGACGCTGTTGATGCTGATGGCCTTTATGGCTATCACGCTAGCCATGATGCTGCTGGTCGACGTGGTGCGCGGCCGCATTCTGGCGGATCTCGGCCTGCAACTCTGCGCCCGGCTGGACCGGCTCGCGCTGCTGGCGCGGCTTGATGCCAGCGCGAGGCAGCGTCAGTCGTCCCTGGTCGCGACCCAGACGGACATCAACACATTGCGTGGCTTTCTCTCAGGGCCCGGGGTTATCGCATTTCTCGATGCGCCCTGGCTTGTCATCTATCTGGTCATCATCTGCCTCTTTCATTGGGTACTGTGTCTGATCGCCGCGATCAGCGGAATCGTACTGTTCGCACTGGCCCTACTCAACGACCGGGTGATCGCGAAGAACATCGGCACTTACACGGACAAGCAGCGTGAATGCGACCTCGCCTACAGCCAGATTGTCCGGAATGCCGAGGTCGTAACGGTGCTTGGCATGGCGGAAAAAATCGTGCGCGCCTGGGATATCCGCAAGCGCGAATACATCGAGGCACAGCAGCAGGTGGCAGACAGCAGCGCGTTCTACAGGAACGTGACGAAGGTTTTGCGGCAGGCGATTCAGGTCATCATGATGGCTGCTGGCGCATGGCTCGTGATCAACGAACACGCAACGCCCGGTGTCATGCTCGCTACCACTATCCTGCTGGGCAAAGCGCTCGCGCCCATCGAACAGATGATCGGAAGCTGGAAGCAATTCGGCGAACTCCGTCAGGCGTGGGGGCGACTCAATGAACTTCTCAAACCCTCCTCTGAACACGACGCTATCGCATTGCCAGCCCCGGCTGGGGCTGTGTGTGTTGAGCGAGTGACCTTCAGTGTTCCGTCCCGGGTGCCAGGGCAGGCCGGTCGGCTTCTATTGCGCGATGTGCAGTTCTCCCTCGGTGCGGGTGAGACGCTGGTGATCATCGGTCCCAGTGCGTCGGGAAAATCGACGCTCCTGCGGGTAATTGCCGGCCTGTGGCGTCCTCAGGTTGGGGCGGTACGGCTCGATGGCGCGGATGTGTCGCAGTGGCCACGAGACAGACTCGGTCAGTACCTGGGATACGTGCCCCAGGATGTCGAGCTTTTCGCCGGGACGGTCGCGGAGAATATTGGAAGAACTGCACGGCCTTTGCAGCTAGATTCCGATTCGATAGTGCGTGCAGCGAAGCGCGCGGGGGCGCACGAGATGATTCTCGGTCTGCCCAACGGCTACGACACGCAGATCGGGGAGTCAGGCGAAACGCTCTCTGGTGGACAACGGCAGCGCATCTCACTCGCGCGAGCGTTATACGGAGACCCGAAGCTGCTGCTTCTGGATGAGCCAAACGCCAATCTCGACAGCGATGGCGAAGAAACGCTCGATGCAGCCCTGAGGCAGATCAGGGCGGACGGAGTCATGGTCATCGCGGTCACGCATCGACCAGCATTGATGGCGATTGCCGACCGGGTGCTATTGATGAGGTCTGGTCAGGTCGAGCGTTTCGGAACACGCAATGAGTTCGCGACGAAAACCGGTCAGAACACAGCTGACGAAATTGCCGTTCCGCCTACACCCGCAATCCGTTCTTCATCCATCGCGCCTGCGATGTCGAGAGCTTTGGACCCCGCAGTGAGAACCCTGTTGTGAAAGCATCAAACCTTGTTGCAAATGCTGTCAAAAAAACAAAGCGATGGTTACAGTCGACTGAAGACAACCAGGCAGACTGCCTGCCATTGCCACGAAAGCTCATCGTGAATGGATGCCTGGGTATCGCACTAGGCATTGCGGCGGTAGGAGGTTGGGCGGCACTTGCACCGCTCTCGGGCGCAGTTATCGCCGAAGGTGTCGTACAGACCGACGGCGAGCGCAAGACCGTCCAGCATCAGGAAGGTGGCATCGTGAAAGAAATCCTGGTCAACGACGGTGATGCAGTCAAAGCTGGACAAACCCTGCTTGTTCTGGACAACGTGCGACCCGGTGCTGCGCTAGCAGCCCTTGAGGTCCAACTCGACGCCGAAGAAGCGAAGATCGCGCGCCTGAGCGCCGAGCGGGACCTGAAAAAGGCCCCGGTTTTCCCGGAACGATTGACGGACCAGCGCGACGACGCGCGTGTGGCGGAATTGCTGCGGCATGAAATGGCGCTGTTCACCGCCCGCAAGCGGGCGTTGTTCGATCAGTTGTCCCTCCTGCAGATGGAACTGGGACAGACCCGACAGGAGATTGCACTCAGTCAGCAGGTGGTGACTACGGCAAGTCGTGGACATGCGCTCTCAGAGCAGCAGTTGCACACCAACGAGCAACTGCTGAAAGAAGGGTTTGTGGCCGAAACGAAGGTGGTGGACTTACGACGTGCCGAGGCGGAGTCGCTCTCCCGCGTCCATTCGGGCTCGGCCGAACTGGTGCGCGCAAATCAGAAGCGGACTGACATCGAACTGAAGATAAGCAGCCTGAAAAACGATTATTCGAAAGCTGCCAGCGACGAACTGAAGGAAGCGACCAGCAAGGCATTCCAACTCGCCGACGAGATCCGTCCAGCGAAGGATCTGAGCACGCGTACGCAGATTACGGCGCCGGTTGCGGGCGTCATTGTCGGGCTGAATGTGCATACGGTCGGCGCTGTAATTGGCCCGCGCGAGTCGATCGTCGATATCGTCCCGGAAAATACTCCACTGGTGATCGAAGCGAAAATCAAGCCGGACCACATCCGGGAGATTGCGCTGCAGAGTGCGGCCGACGTGCGGCTCACTGCCTATAACTCACGCATAACGCCGATTCTTGAAGGCAAGGTCATTTATATCGCTGCCGATACGCTCGTGGACAAGGATACCCGCCAGCCTTTCTACACCGCGCGCATTGAGGTATCTCCTGCAGCACTCCGGAAAGCAAACAGCATTGCAAAAAAAGAAGTCGTACTAGGTCCCGGTTTGCACGCGGAGGTATTCATTCAGACGTATGCGCGCTCGGCGCTGGATTACCTGCTTGAGCCGATGAAGGATGGAATCCGTAAATCCATGCGGGATTAACCGCGATGCGCCACTCCTGATCGTGAACTTCACATCAGAAATCACCAAAAGACTGGACCATTCCCGGCTTCTATGGGTGTTTTCCAATGACGGAAGAAATCGATGCTGGCATCGCAGAGTGTCTCATATTCCGCAGGATGCAGTCCGAATACCCTCAGGTCTCTGCTGCGATACAAGTCTTTTCGTCATGAATTGGAGGACTTTCGTAATGTCAAAAAAAATAAACGTATTTTTCTTGCTCGCGACGCTATCTCTGTCGGCCTGTATAACGGAAGACCGAGGGCAGAGCATCCCGCTTTCGTCAAGCGAGTTCGCAAGATCGTTAAAACTCGTTGTGGATCATGGTGATCTGAGTGACTACAAGTTTTTGGGGGAAGCGCTGCATCTCGGCATTGTGCGTCGCCCGGAAGAAAAGACGATAAACCCCCTCGATGACAAGCTTCTGGGGTATACGACCAATTTTACATTTTCAAGTATTCCCTCGGAGTATGAAAGAGGGAATCTATCGTATAGCTATTTTCAACCCACTGATCGTGATTTTTCACGAGTGCAGTTTCTAATTTTTATTAACAGAGACTCCTTGTGCGTTAAGACAGAACAGATCAAGGGGGTGTTCGGTAACACTGCCCATCGACACCCCAACCCGCATTCAAATTCGGTTGGCTTTTTTTATCAAGAAGATAAGGGGATAAGGATTTCTTTTGATTACGTAAGTAATAGTAAGTGTTTGGTTTCCATTTCAATGTCGCAAAACGCAAACAGGGATTAATTAATGAGTCAAGCAGTTATAACGGGTCAAGAAGCGATGTTCGCTAACGTCGTGCTGTCAGCCGACGACATCAAGTTGATCAATATGAGTCCGACATTGGTTAGCGAGCTTCTTCAATACAATGCCGATGTGCTGGCGCACAAAGTAAACGCCATCGTGAGCAACCCCGCGAAGCAAGGCGTTGATTGGGACCCCAATAACAATTACATTGAATTCGGGACGTTCGGTGGAAGTAGCGCGTCTCAGCTCGACGCTACACTCTTTGTCGGAACACTTGCGCACGAGCTCGGGCACTACATCAATAACAAGGGTGATCTGGATCTACAGGCACAATATGCCGGTCAACTCAGTAGCGACTATAATTTCGCTGCCTGGATGGGTCTACATCAGGAAGGCGAAGCTGTCTATAATAATTTTATAATTTATCAGGAAATCCGAAGTGCGGGTGGACCATCCATCACAGTTAACGGGGGGACCTCATCGCCTGCAGGTACGGCGTTGATTACCGTTCTGGACGGGTTGTACGCTCAAAGTATAGCTAACGGTATATCCAGTGACGTCATCAAGAATCTTCTGATAGACACCGCTGGCGGTTATTTTGCATCATTACCTACCAGCGTGAGCGGCCAGACCTACGAGGCTTTTTATGGCACGGCTTGGGGCGCCCATTCAACAGGCGTTCCGGTTTCGCCTGCGGCAAGTATCGAATATAGAACAAATGCAACAACAGGGCTTATTGAATCGATCGAGCGCGATCTGACATCAGGTCAAGTGCAGATCGTGAAATTCGATGCCAGCCTTGCCTATACGTCGTCGCTGTACGGCGCTGGTGGTCAGATCGAAGAATTTACGTCGTTTTCCGCATCGAATTTTAAGCTGCAGGACATTTATTTCGATGGCAGCGGTAATAAGACGCAGCAGTACGACTTCAACCTGGACAGCAGCTATGTTGTGCATGTCTTTAACTCGGATGGCACTCAGGTCGCAGGAGTTTTTGATCCGAACGACCAGATGACCGAATACGCAACGTTCGCCGTCAACGGCTTCAAGACAGAGGACCTGTTTTTCACGAACGGGAGGGAGACCACGCGGTACGACTTCGTGGAGGGTGGTAACACCACCAAGTACGAGTTCCATGTGGACGGCTCGCAGAATGTCTCGCTGTTCGGCCCGAACGGCCAGCTCACCGAGTACGCGACGTTCGCCGCCGACGGCTTCAAGACACAGGACCGGTATTTCACGAACGCGACGGAGACCACGCGTTACGACTTCGTGGAGGGTGGCAACACCACCAAGTACGAGTTCCATGTGGACGGCACGCAGAATGTCTCGCTGTTCGGCCCGAACGGCCAGCTCACCGAGTACGCGACGTTCGCCGCCAACGGCT
>NZ_JBFPKO010000046.1:0-28814 GCF_040948765.1 Paraburkholderia sp. BR10923
GACACGCGGGACGAGTCCGGTTCGCAGCTGGGCGCAGCGCAGAACACGCGCTATAGCACCGACGTTTTTGCGCGGTACGATGCAAAGGCCGACGCCGAGATCGACAGGATCATCAAGCAAAACGAAATGGTCTCGCGCGCGATGGCGGCGCAACCTCAACCGCAATTGCAGCGTGTGGCGACGCATCAGCGCAACGCGAACGCAGGTTGATCCGATTCAGGGCGAGCTTGCGGCGACAGAGCAGGAAACGGCAGGCGGCGCTAGTATCGGCATCGTCATTCGACGGTGCGATCGGTGCGAGGTCAGCGGCTGGTTGATGACACGCCACGGCTGGACAGGCATCGTCCCGTTCGGTATCCAACGTTGCTGACTGGGGAGGGGAAACGTGAAGTTCTCGATGAAAACCGAAATCCGCGCAGACGATGTTTCGATGATCGAGCATGCAATGAAGTCGGTGGACCCCGACGCGAAAGTCGCGGTCGACGTTGGCACGCAAAGCGTGAGCGTCGACTCGTGGCTGATGCCCGAAGAGTTTCTGGTCGCGTTCTACGACGAGGACTACGACGTGGCCATCAAGGAGTGGTGACATGAACGACGCTCGCGCGGATGTGGTCGGCGGGCAGCGCATGCGTCGCGCGTCGCACGCGTCGGTCAGGCGGGCAGGATCTCAGCAATGACGACGATCACGACAGCGGCGTTGGCGGGCCCCTGGCTATGCGAGAACGCCGAGCGCGCATGTCCCGCCTTGTTACCCAGCACGGCGGCGAACAGATCCGACGCTCCGTCGACCACGGCGGGCTGATCGTAGAAGCCATCGGCGGAACTGACGTGCCCCTCGACGCGAACGATGTGATGCAGGCGCTCGAAGCCGCCGAGATGCTGCGAGATCTGCGCGAGCGCGTTGAGCGCGGCGAGTTGGGCCGCCTTGCGGCCCTCTTCGAGCGTCAGGGTCTCGCCGACACGGCCCGTGTGAATCATTTTGCCGGCGGACAGCGGCACCTGCCCGGAGATGAAGAGCAGGTTGCCGGCTTCGCTGACAGCTGTATAGCTGCCCAGCGGTTGCGGCGGAGTAGGCAGTTCGAGACCGAGTTCGGCGAGTTTCTGTTTGACGGACATGATGGGCTCCTTGAGTGTGGTGGCGAGCACGGGCGGCGCTAGATCATTCACTGGCCTGCGCTCTGGCCGCCGTCGACATGCAGGATTTCGCCGGTCACGAACGGTGCCGAGTCGTGATAGAGGATCGCGTTGACGATGTCGCTCATCTCGCCCATGCGCCCGACCGGATGCATCCCGGCGAGCGTCGCGAGCGATTCCGCGGGATGCATCGGCGACTTGATGATGCCGGGCGACACCGCGTTGGCTCGGATACCGGCGTCGGCCTCGACGCCCGGTGCGATGGAACGAGCCGTGGCGACGACGCGATGACCCTGCGCGCGGAAAGCTTCGATGGTTTCAGCGACGACGCCTTGCGAGGCGCCGGTGACGATGACGGCCCTGGAAGTGCTCATGGTCTGTCTCACAGTGTGATTGATTCGGCCTGCTGGCCGTTCGAATCGATGGACCCGATGCAGCGCACTGTAGGCGCATCCGCCGCGAATTCGAACACACACCGTGGACAAAGAGTCTTGCGCCACGAGAACAAGTCTCGTGGAATCGGCCGGCTAGAGCCAGCGCCAGATGCCCGCGGGCCAGCCGGAGAGCGGGATATGCGCCCAGGTCGCCACGAGCCAGAACACCACGCCGCCAATCAGCGCGTGCATGCCGAACCCGCCCAGCCGCGCGCGGCCGGCGGCGATCGCCGCGAACGGCAGATAGCTCGTCTGCGACTCCCATGCGGGCCACAGATCCGGTTGCAGACGCCGCTTCTTGCGGTCCTGCAACGCGGCACCGACCAGCGCGAGAATGACGATCGCCCCGGCAAGCACGATGTTCCGGGTGACCGGGAGCACGGCGATATGGCACAGCCCCCAAAGCGCGAACGACCACATCATCGGGTGACGTGTCACCGCGTACACGCCGTGCGCCGCGTCGGGAAGAGCGGCGGGCCGGCCAACGGTGGGCAACGCCGGGTTGCGGATCAGCGAGCCCATCAGAAGGATCGATGCGATCAGCATGACCACGGTCACAATCGCCCACAGCACGTTGCCTGCCGGCCATAGCGGCTCGGAGACGGGCGTCCGGTCGTAAGCCATGACCATCCATCCGAACGTCAGTATCGCGATCAGCGAATAGACGCCCATGGCGGCCCGTTCGCCGATTGCCCGGACCATACCGGCCCGCAGCGGATGGGACAGGAGAAAGTGGCTACCGACAAAAGCGAATGCCGCCACGACAAGTGTGCTTTCCATGGGCTCGGCTCCTCGAATCAGATGATCGGTCGAACGTGTGCACTGGAGAATACTACTTCGTGTGCCGCAACGAGCGCGGCGGGCGTCTCGCGAGTTCGATTGCCGCGCGCGGGCATCCGGCTCGGGTCACAAGCCTCTACATGGCCCGTCGACGGGACGGGAGCGGCCCCTCGCTAAAGAGAGTAGGTGATCGAACGATCGCCGAAGCTAACTTTGCAAGGCAGAGAGATCATGTTCTGCAAGCGCTGCCTGGCCACCGCGGCAGGTCGCTGGTTGAGGCGCCGGGAAGTGCGCTCGCTGGAGATTTAGACTCGAATACGGGAGTAAACGATGACGAGGATGGACTGCGGCGACCTTCCACGCAATAAATTAAACGCCTCAGGTGTTTGGCTGCGAAGAAACCGACGATCGCAAAACGTGAAGGTAAACCCGCAGAGCAAACATCCCGCCGCTGACTATCATACAAATGTCCTATCTCGATGATATTGACAATATGGATGCTTTCGCCATTCGGGTCATCCTTGCCGATGACCACCCCGTCATGCTCAGCGGTATTTCGCATGAGCTCGCAGAGGTGAAGACAATCCAGCTGGTAGGGACAGCGAGGAATTCGACTGAGCTGATCGCGCTTCTAACGAGCACACAGTGCGACGTTCTCGTATCCGATTACGCAATGCCTGCGGGCGACTACGGTGACGGAATCGCGCTGTTCTCTCTGATCAAACGTCGCTATCCCGAGATCAAGATCGTCGTTCTAACCATGCTCGACAACCCGGCGGTGATTCGTGCGCTCGTTACACAAGGTGTAACGTGCATCGTCAGCAAATCCGATGCTGGCGCCCACCTTATCCCCGCCGTTCATGCCGTCCATAGCGGCGGCAAATACTATTCGCCAACGATCAATCAGATAGTCCAGTCGATCGACTGGAACCGTCGGGGCAGGGGCTCATCGGACGTGCTGAGTCAGCGCGAGTCCGAAGTTGTGCGTCTTTTTGCATCCGGGCTGACTGTGAACGAGATTGCCGAGAAATTGAGTCGCAGCAAGAAAACCATCAGCACACAGAAATCAAAGGCGATGGAAAAACTCGGCATTGAACGAGAAGTCGATCTGTTTCGGTATGCGATGGAAAATGGGCTGGTGACTTCATCGCAGAAGATGCCGGACGGTTCTTCCTCCACAGAATAAATGCAGGAAGCGATTCGCCCTTGCAAATAACATTGAGAAGGTAAAGCCGTGACGGGATGCTTGCATTCTTGCGGATTTGCATTCCGTCGTTGACCGGATAGTCGCACTGAAGAACGCATACGTGGCAAGTGCAGGTCCGGAATCTTGGCTCTCGAAGTGGCATAGGCGCGTCCGTCGTCACGCGTTACATGCGCCATCGGGACGAAAAACTACGCATTGCACGAAACATCTGGATTGAGTCACCGTCACTGCGCCGGAACACGGTCGCGACCGCACACAGACCGCTCAAGACCGCGAACGTACGCCTGTCCTATTTTCTGATATTTCTCACTTATAAGACTAAGCCTATTACTGATCCGATGCGGCGTAGATAAAGTCTTGCCCGTTCATTGTCAATAGGACACGACACGAGAAGCGTGGAAATGCAACTTGAATTCCGCCCCTCACTTTAATGGCGTCTCTAACGCCTCAAATTACATTGCGACGGAAGTCGACTATGACCACATCAAGAATTCGCGTAATACTCGCAGACGATCATCCAGTGATTCTCGAAGGCGTGCGATACGAACTCGAAAGAAGCAGCACGATCTCGGTTGTTGGCACGGCGAAAAATTCGACCGAACTGATGGCTGCGCTGACCAACTCGCCTTGTGACGTGGTTGTCTCGGACTACGTGATGCCCGGCGGACGTTATGGCGACGGACTGGCTCTTTTCGCTGCCATTCGCCAGCACTCTCCGAACGTGCGGGTGGTTGTGCTGAGCATGATGGAAAATCCGGCGGTTGTGCGGCTGCTGATGCAGGGAGGCCACTGCTGTATTTTCAGCAAGGCTGATCCGATCAGTAACCTGACGATCGCGGTACATGCCGCCTACGCGAATGGTCGCTATCTGTCGCCGCGCGTGGCGGCGATCTCAGACACGATCAACCCGGGTGCGCGCGGCAACACGGCCGGAGCCCCATTGACGCGATGTGAACTGGAGGTCGTACGCCTGTTTGTTTCCGGGATGACTGTGACGGAAATTGGCGAGCTTTTGCGTCGCAGTAAAAAAACGATCAGCACGCAAAAGAGCTCGGCAATGCTCAAACTGAGTATCGAGCGAGACGCGGACCTGGTGCGTTATGGAATGGAAAGCGGCCTGGTGCCGTCCGCGGAGCCGGCCAATTCGTAGCAGAGTCCGACGCGTGAGTTTTTGGCCTCAGGCCTGAATCAGCGTGAGCGTGGCCCGGGTGCCGGCTTCCCTGGCGACGCTCCCGATGTTGGACTGCGCGACTGCTGCCGGTGAGGGCGCTCCATACCAGCAAACAATCTGTAGCGCGTGGTCCGTTGTGATGGCTGCCCAAAGGCAACGCGTTCGCAAGTTGGGCTAGGTGAAAACGATGACGCTTCAAGGTCATGTTCCGATTGCGCGACCACCAGTTATGCATCAAAATCGACTTGAAATTCCACGATGCGTAGCGTGGCATACAAGAAGGTTTCGATATTGAGGTTAGGTGAGTTGACCTGCTTGGCCGCCCGAGCCCCGAACGAGTGGAGACGCGCAATATGGAAGAACTGATCGCCCAGAATGTGGGCACGAGATCGAGCAGCAGCTGGTATCGCGGATGGTTTTTGCTGGTCCTGGTGCTGATCTATGCGTCGAGCTTCGTCGATCGCATCATCGTCGCGGTTGTTGGTCAGGCCGTGAAGATGGACATGGGCCTCAGTGATTATCAGGTCGGGCTGCTCGGCGGCCTCGCGTTTTCGATTTTCTATTCGGTGCTTGGTCTGCCGATTGCGCGTTTGGCTGACAAATTCAACCGTGTCGTGCTGATCTCGATCTCGATCGTCGCCTGGTCGGCGATGACCGCGCTTTGCGGCACGGCAGGCAGCTTCTGGCAACTGATGCTGTATCGCCTCGGTGTGGGTATCGGCGAAGCCGGCAGCACGCCGACCTCGCACTCGCTGATCGCCGACGAGTTCGGTCCGCGCCGCCGGGCGAGCGCGCTCGCCGTCTATGCGCTGGGACCGCCGATCGGCGTGCTGGCCGGCGCGTTCGGAGGCGGCTGGCTCGTGGAGCATCTGGGCTGGCGTCCAGTGTTCTTTGTGGTGGGCCTGCCGGGGCTCGTGTTTGGCCTGCTGGCATGGCTGACACTGCGTGAGCCCAAGCGCGGCGGCGCCGATGGTGTCGCAGCCGGCACCAGCGCCAGTGCTCCGCCCCTCAGCGTGGTGTTCAAGCGGCTGACCTCGAGCCGCGCCTTCGTGCAGATGCTGCTCGGCACGGTGATCGGTGCGTTTGGCCAGTACGGTATCAACCTGTTCATCCCGATGTATTTCATCCGCGTCTACAGCATGAGCTTTGCCCAGGCCGGCGTGATTTTCGGTCTGGTGCTCGGCGTCGGCGGCATCATCGGCACTACGCTCGGCGGCGTGTGTGCGGACCGGGTCGGCGTCAACGATCGCCGCTGGTATGCGCGAATCCCGGCGCTGGGTACTGGACTTGGTTTCCCGCTGCTGGCACTAGCCTTCATCGCAGATCAGTGGCAGCTGAGCGTCGCGCTGCTGTTCATGGGCACGATCCTGCTGAACGTGTGGAACGGCCCGACCTTCGCGGTGGTGCAGAGCATCGTCGAGCCGCGCATGCGTGCTACCGCGTCGGCCATTGTGTTCCTGCTGATGAACCTGATCGGCCAGGGCCTCGGTACGCCGACGGTGGGTTTTCTCAGTGATCGTTTCGCATCGCACCTGTTCACGCAAGGTGATTTCCACGCGGTGTGTACCGTGCCGAAAGGACCGCATGGTGCCGCGGCCGTGTTGCAGGGTCCATTTGCATCGGCATGTCATGACGCCTCGGCCAATGGTGTGCGCTACGCGATGCTGACGGCGAGCGTGGTGCTAATCTGGTCGGCCTTCCATTACCTCCGTGCGACGCGTCATCTGAAGAATTCGTAAGACCTGTTTGGCGAGCGTTGTCCCGACGGCGCCGTATGCAAATACGGCGCCGTTTCCCATTGTCGCTAGTCGGGAAATCCATGTCTGGTATACCTCTGCGGTATCATAGGAATTCATTTTTTCTGTTAAACCTTTTATGTCTGTCATTCTCGTTCGATGAGCCAGATCCCAAAAATAAGCCGGTCGGTTGAAATCAAGGCCCTTCTCGAAGCGGAAATTGAGCGAGGTGAGCTGGTCCCGGGCGCAACGTTGGACGAGCGAGCACTGGCGACGCGCTTCAATGTCTCGCGCACGCCGATCCGCGAGGCGCTTCAGCAGCTCGCCGCGCAGCGGTATGTACAGATCGTGCCGCGGCAGGGCGTATTCGTGAGCAAGATGTCGGTGCCGCAACTGCGTGACGTGCTTGAACTGCTCAGCGAGCTTGAGGTGGTGTCGGCCCGCCTCGCCGCGCGGCGAATGAACGACCAACAGCGAGCGGCGCTCCAAAAGGCGATCGACGAAGGCGTCGCCGCCTTGCAGGAAAACGATCCGCGCGCTTTCGCCCGCGCCAATGTGGCATTCCACGAAGTGCTCTGCAACGCCTGCCACAACGATTATCTGGCTGATCAGATTCGTTCCATCCGCCGCCTGATCTCGCGTTACCGGCCCAAGCCGTTCCTCGCGCCGAGCCGCCGCGAGAAGGCCATCACCGATCACCAGAAACTCGCTCAGGCGTTGCTTTCCGGCGACGAAGCCGCCGCCGAAGCCGCCATGGCCGAGCACTCGCCGGGCTTTTCGGAGTTCCTCGCCACTTTGCCGGAAGAGTACTTCGCGAGTGCGCCCACGCCTGGGCGTGACGGTGGTTCTTCCTCAACGGAACCGCCTTACGACGATCGTTGATGCGCCGTATTGGCGTCTTCCGGGATGGTCGAGTCCCGCTCCCCTGCCGTTCGTTGCCCCCTGGTTTTTTGAGCTGAGCTCCCTGGGGGCATTTCTTTTGGCTGCCAAACTGAACTGACGGCCAGACGCAATAGGTATACCTACACTCTGTTGTACGCATACATCGCTGCGCCGCGCGATTTACGCTTCCCATTCCTGCAGTTCCCACCTTCATTCCCGCTATCCCCTCCAAGGCCCAGTTCTGGCAAGCCTTTGCGCGCCGCGTGGTCTGCTCGCATGACCGGTGAGGGAAAACGATAGGTCGATATCCTAAATGTATTCTTGCGCGCTGCAACAGGTATGCATCAAAATCCAAATTAGTATTCCACGAATCGGTCGGTGGAATATTAAAGCCACTGGCGAGTGTAGCGGGCGGGGTTGGGTGACCGGAACCGGGATGGTTCGGATCCGGTGCGAAGCTGACCAGCAAATTACGTTTGATCTGAAAAAATGAGATAGGTGGAGACGTGGACATGAGGAAGAAACTATTGGCAGGCGCGATTGCAGCGCTGGCTTCGGTAGGTGTGCATGCACAAAGCAGCGTCACGCTGTACGGCATTATCGACAATGGCCTGACCTACGTGAACAACGTAAAAGGCAGCTCGCAGTTCAAGCTCGACGACGGCATCAATCAGGCGTCGCGCTGGGGTCTGCGTGGCGTCGAAGACCTCGGCGGCGGTCTGAAGGCAATCTTCACGCTCGAGAACGGTTTCTCGCTGAATACCGGTACGGCGAGTCACGGCGGCGCGCTGTTCGGCCGCCGCGCTTTTGTCGGTCTGACGAGCGACAGGTTCGGTACCCTGATTGCCGGTTACGACTACGACTTCATCTACGACTACATTTCGTACTACACGAACGTTGCCCAGTTCGCCCCGTCGTATGCGTTCCACGGTTCGTATGACGTCGACCGCCTGGCGGGTGAGCCAGTCAGCAACATGGTGCGCTATGAAACGCCGATCTGGCATGGCTTCGGTGCTGGCGTGATGTATGGTTTCAGCAATACGCCGGGACGTCTCGGCGGAACGTTCAACGGTGCCGCAAGCGTATTCAGTGCTGGCCTGAAGTACAGCCCGACCGGTTCGTTGAAGGCGCCGTACTCGTTGGCCGCAAGCTTTACCCGCACGCAAGGCGGTGCCGTCGGTGCAACTGGTGGACCGGGCGCAGGTACGATGGCGCAATACGCCCTACAGGCCGATGCGATTTACACGGCAGCGTTGGCTGGTCAAGTGCGTCTCGGTGATCGTTTCGCCTTGAACGGTGTCTACACGTACACGAGTGCGAATAGCCGGACGCTTGGCACCGTTGTGTCAAGCGGCTATGAAGCAGGCCTAACCTATGAGGCTTCGCCGTTTATGACGTTCGGCGCTGGTTTTACCTATATGGATCAGCGTCGGCTCGGCAAATTCAATCTGTATAGCTTGGGTGCCGACTATCGGTTGTCCAAGCGTACGGACGTGTATGCCTTCGGCACCCTCCAGCATGCATTTGCTGGTCGCCAATTTGCTGACAACTTCCTGATCTCGACGCCGATGTCATACGGCGCCAGCGTCGGTACGAATGCAATCTTTGGGAACGGGCGTTCGAGCACCGCCAACCAGCTCGCCGTGCAAGTCGGTATTCGTCACCTGTTCTGACCGGTCAGGAACAAGCCGTACAGGTATGCATGGGGTTTCCCGGCATGCCATGCCTCGGACGCCACGCTTATGCGTGGCGTTTGCTCGTCCTGCAGACCGGATCACGCCCGGTTGCCTCGTTGTGCATCTGGGAGAGCTTTCGCGCCAACAACGAAACACCTGGGTTGTGCTTCGTCAAGAAAGAAAGGCCAGATACTCATTCACATGAGGTCTGGCCTTTCTATTCGAGTCATGCTGCCGCGTGAAGCGGGCAGCATGGTTGATGGCGGAGATCAGAGATCGGCAAACCTGCCGTTGCCGGCCGCGAGCTTTTCGAGCAGCGGCGCAGGCTTCCACCAGTAGCCGTATTCTTCGTACAGGCGCTTGATGTCCTGATAGACATTGGCGAGGCCGATCTGGTCGGCGTAGTACATAGGGCCGCCGAGCTTGGCTGGGAAGCCGTAGCCTGTCACGTACACGACGTCGATATCGCTCGCGCGCAGCGCGATACCCTGTTCAAGCAGCTTCGCGCCTTCGTTGATCATGCCGTACATGCAGCGCTTGATGATCTCTACCTTGGGGATCGAACGGCGCGTGATACCCAGGCGTGCCGATTCCTCGACGATGTACTGCTCGATCTCCGGGTCGCGATGCGGCGTGCGGTCGCCCGCTTCATAGCGGTACCAGCCCTTGCCGTTCTTCTGTCCGAGGCGGCCCATCTCGACCAGTTTCATGATCAGGTCGTTCCAGCGGCGATCGTTCGGACGCGTGGCCATCTGTGCCTTGCGCGTCTGGTAACCGACATCGTTGCCGGCCATGTCGTGCACCGCGAAAATACCCATCGCATAGCCAAAATCCTTGAGCGCGGCATCGACTTCGTGCGGCAGCGCGCCGTCTTCGACGAGGAAGTGGGCTTCGCGATTGTAGTTGCGGAACAGCGCATTGCCGATGAAACCGGGGTACACGAGCGAGTACACCGCCACCTTGCCCATGCGGCGGCCGAGTTCCATCAGCGTGACGACCGCCTCGTCGGAGGTGTTGTCGGCGCGCACGACCTCGAGCAGACGCATCACGTGCGCCGGGCTGAAGAAGTGCGCGCCCACCACGTCCTGCGCGCGCGTCGTGACAGCCGCGATCTCGTTGATGTCGAGGCCCGACGTGTTGGTGGCGAGGATCGCGCCAGTCTTCGCGTGGCGATCGAGTTCGCGGAAGATGCCTTGCTTGAGGCCGAGATCTTCGAACACCGCCTCGATGACGATGTCCGCGTCCTTGACGTCGGCGATCGCGGTCGAGCCCGTGATCAGCGCGAGCCGCGCATCGCGCGTGGCGTCGTCCAGCTTGCCGCGCTTGATGCTCTGGTTATAGTTGTCGCTGATGCGTGCGAGGCCGCGCTGCAGACCTTCGTCGTTCGCGTCGATCAGCGTGACCGGGATGCCGGCCGCCACGAGCGCCATCGCGATACCGCCGCCCATCGTGCCCGCGCCGATCACGGCTGCGCGCCCGATATCGCGCGGCTTGACACCGGCGGCAACCGGGATTTGCGCGGCGAGCTTTTCGGCGGCCTTCACATGGGCCAGTGCCGCAGCTTCCTGCGGCGTGAGTTCTGCGGGTGCATTCATCGTTGCTTTACTCCGGCTTGACGAGTTTGGCGTTTCCGTCCACGAAACTCTGCAGACGTGCGGCGGTTTCGGGAGAACGCATCATGTTCGAGCTCATGTACTCGAGGAACAGGCCGTCCTCATGCGAGAGATCGTTCACGCGCGGCAGCAGGTTGGTGATGCGCCAGTTGGTGTCGGGCACGTTCTGCGCGATTTTTGCGGCGATTTCCCTGGCTTTGTCGAGTGCGCCGCCGATCGGCGTCAGATAGGTGATGATGTGCTCGCGCTGGCCTTCCTCGGCGGTCAGCAGACGTCCCGTCAGCATCATGTCGGCCATGACGGTATAGCCGACCACACGCTGGATGCGCACCGTGCCGCCGCCGCCCACGAAAATGCCGCGCTGGCCTTCGGGAAGCCCGAAGAAGCATGAGTTGTCGCCGACGCGCACGTGTGCCGCCGTCGCCAGTTCGAGACCGCCGCCGACCACGGCGCCGTGCAGCGCCGCGACGAACGGAATAGGGCCGCGCGCGATCAGGTCGAACACTTCGTGCCACGAATGACGGCGGCGCTTCTTCGGCGGGGCGGTCTGGCCGGTGGCGCGCGACAGCGCCTCGCGCAGGTCGAGACCAGCGGAGAAGTTGCCGCCATGGCCGTAGATCACGCCGCACATGGCTTCGTCGCCGGCGCGGTTGACGGCATCACGCAGTTGCGCAATCACTTCCTCGTTGATCGCGTTGCGCTTCTCGGGACGATTCAGCCCGATCAGCGCAACGGCGCCGTCGAGTTCATAGGTAACCTGGGTTTCGCTCATGCGGCGCTCCGTTGGATGTTTGTCTGGTGATGTTCAGGATGACCGGGCGACAGGTCATAGGTCGAGCACGAGGCGTTCGCTCTTGCAGCGCGACACGCACACCTGCATGACTTTCCCCCCCGCCTTGTCCGTATCGGAGAGGTAGGTGTCGCGATGCTCGATGTCGCCGCTCGCCACCTGGGTCGAGCACAGACCGCAGTAACCGGCACGGCAGTCGTACATGACGTCGACGCCGTTATCGAGCAGGGTGTCGAGCACCGACTTGTCAGCGGGCACGGTCAGCACCTTGCCCGAGGACTTGAGTTCGATTTCAAAGGTCCTGTCGCCGTCCTGCGGTGCAACTTCGCTGAACAGTTCGTAATGCAGGTCGCACTCGTGCCAACCGCGCTGGCGTGCCGCCGCGAGCACCGCGTCGATCATGCCGGACGGCCCGCACACGTAGATCGGCTGGTTGACCTCGGCGCCGTCGAGCAGCACCTCGATCGACAGGCGCGTCGCGTTGTCGTCGTCGGCGTGCAGCACGAGGCGCTTGCCCGCGACGGCACGCAGTTCTTCGACGAACGGCAGCGCATCGCGCGTGCGGCCCGAGAAGTGCAGCGAGTAGTCGCGGTTCTGCCTGCTCAGTTCCGCCGCCATAGCCGCCATCGGCGTAATGCCGATGCCGCCCGCGATCAGGATGACCGAGGGCGGTGCGGCGAGCGGGAAGTGGTTGACGGGTGCGCGCACCGTGAGTGTGGCGCCCGCCTGCAGCGTGTGCATGAAGCGCGAACCGCCGCGGCCTTCGTCCTCGCGCCGGACGCCGAGGCGGTAGGCACGCACACCCGCGCGCGTATCGACTTGCGGATCAGTGTTGATCAGCGAATACGAGCGCCATTGCGCGACGCCGCCATCGGCCGCAGGGATCTCAACCTGAATGTGTGCGCCCGGCTCGTAGCCGGGCAGCAGCGCATCGTCCTCAGCTTCGAGCGTGAGGGACTTGATCAGCGAGGTCGGCGCGCTGACTGACGCGACACGCAGCTTGAGAGTAGGCGCGAGCATGGTGGTCTTTCCGTGGAGATTGCATCGGTCTCACCGCGCGGGAACGCCGCGCGGTTTTACTGCAGGGTTTTATTTCGCGGTGCTACTTCGAGTCCGCAAGCGAGCGCCAATCGGCGCCGGCCTGAATCACGCCGCCGACCGAGACGGCCTTCGAGTAATCGAGTTCCGGGCTCTCGGCGAGGGTCGGCGTCTTGCCGGCCATGAACTCGCGCGCTGCCTTCAGCAGCAATGCGCGCACGCGCAGCACGGCGCCGTCGGCCGAGCACAGCTGTTCCTGGGTGCGGTCGTAGATCGCGCCCTGGCCGAGGAACATCGCGAAGTCTTCCGTGCCGAGGTGCTGGTAGAAGCCCGTCGCGTGGCCGCGCTTCATGAGGTCGCGGTTCTGGCCGAACGATTCCTCGCGCGTGCCCGGCGGCAGTGGCGGGAAATTCCAGACGTCCGGCGTGGCCGACATGATCGTCATGCCGAGCGGGCGGTGCGGGTTGTACTGCACGAACCAGGCACGGTGCGTCACGTCGTCCACCGGGGTCGAGAAGAACACCGTGGTCGGGCCTTTAGCATCAGGCGGGCAGATGATGCCGTACCACGGCATCACGAAGTTGTTCACGCGTGCGTAGACCTTCTCGTCAGGCATGTCGCGCAGCGCGGCATAGCGATAACCATACGGACGATCTTCGAACTCGAAGCGCGGCGCGAGCGCCTTCGACATGAGCATGCGTTCGTTTCCGCCGCCCGCGGTGATCTGCGTGGTCGATTCGTGCAGTACGCCGACGTGCGACGAATCCATCGAGGCTTCGACGGCCTGCACCCAGTTGGTCGGCACTTCGACGCTCGTCACCGAGCGGTGTTCGGGCGGCAGGTCCATGAACGGCAGTTCGGGGAACACCGGTGACGTGTCACCCTTGCCGAGCCACACCCACACGAGGCCGCCTCGCTCTTGAACGCGATACTGGCCGGTCTTCACGCGCTTGCAGAACTGCGCCTGATCCCCGACCTGGTTCGGCGCTTCGACGACGGCACCGGTCGCATCGATCTTCCAGCCGTGGAAGATGCAGCGCAGGCCGTTGTCCTCGTTGCGAGCCATCATCAGCGACGTGCGGCGATGCGGGCACAGTTCGTCCACCACGCCGACGTGGCCGTCAGTCGCGCGGAACGCCACGTAGTTCGTGCCGAGCAAGCGCACCAGCACCGGTGCGCCGTCGGCTTCGAGCTTCGCCGACGGCACGGCCGGAATCCAGTAGTGCTGGCGGATCATGTCGCCCATCGGCGCGCCGTTCTCGACGCGCGTCAGCAGCTCATTGTCCTCACGAGTCATTGCCATGATCTCTCCTCTGCGGGCTTCGCGGTTTGCGCGTCAGTCCTTGTAGTGGCGGAAGGCACGCGTGTAGACGCGCGTGCAGTTGCATTCGAAGATGTTCTTGCGCTGCTCGTCGGTCAGCCACTCGATGCTTTCGATCACCGGCTTCATGTCGTCGTAGTCACGGCCCGAGATCGGATCGCGCGCGCTGCCCGTGCCCGGTTTTTCGGTGCCGAACATCACGTTGTCGGTGCCGGCCACCTTCAGCAGCAGCTCGATCGAATCCTTCGAGTAGTTGCAGGTGTCGAAGTAGAGCTTCCTGAGCTGCTCGTCGAAGGTTTGCGGGCTGTTGCGGCGCGCGGCCCACGAACGGAAGCGGCCCATCTGGTAGGGGATTGCGCCGCCGCCGTGCGCGACGATGATCTTCAGGTTCGGATACTTCTCGAACACCGTCGATTCGAGCAGCGAGATCACGGCGATGTTCTCTTCGTTGATGAACTTGAGCGTGTACGACTCGCGCGGATTGCAACTGCCTGCGGAGTGGATCAGCGCCGGCACGTCGAGTTCGGTCATCGCGTCATAGAGGGGGTACCAGAACGGATCTCCGAGACCGGCCGGCGCCGGGCCGTGGCCTTCGGTCGGGTCCGGGTTCAGCAGCGTGCCGACGAAGCCGAGTTCGTTCACACAGCGCTTGAGTTCGGCCACGCAATGCTCCGCCGGCGAGTCGTTCATGGACTGCGGCAGGCCGGCTACGCCACGGAAGCGGTCAGGGAACATGTCGACGAAACGCTTGATCAGGTCGTTGCAGTGGCGCGTCCACAGCTGCGTCACCCGCGCGGGCTTGATTGAGTGCATCTGCAGGTAGGGGCGCGGCGAAATGAACTGGATGTCGGTGCCGACCGAATCCATGCTGCGCACGAGTTCCTCGGCCTGCTTGCGCACGGCTTCGTCGGGGATATTCGGCGCGCTCGACGGGTTCGCGCGTCCACCGACCAGTTCGGCCATGTAGCGGAAACTTTGCGGGGGCATGACGACGTGGGCGTGGGAATCGATGATCATGGATGAGCCTCAGTTGGGTTCGGAGTGTTCAGCAAAAGACTGCGATGACTCGGGTACGGCGCGCTTGGGTCGCGCTCAAGCGACTACCGCAAGGGTTTCGAGCTGGATGACCATGCCGTGCTGGAGGTCGTACGTGGTCACATGGCGTGCCGGGCGATGCGCAGCATCGGGCCAGAAGGCCAACCAGTGCGGGTCGATGTGTGCGCGCACCGAGTCGTCCTTGACGTAGACGGCGAGCTTCACCACCTGGTCCAGCGTGGCGCCGCCCGCGTCGAGGAAGCGCTTGAGGTTTTCGAAGGCGAGGCGAACCTGATCGGCCGGCGTCTCGGCGAGCTTGCCGGTGCTGGGATCCTTGCCCGCAATCGCCGACGAGCACAGCAGGTTGCCGGCGCGCGCACCGAGCGGGATCGGCACCTTGTGCGCGAGGCCGGGAACGTCGATGGATTGGGGCATGTCTCCTCCGTGTCTAGTCGTGTTGGAGGGCGCGTGTCAGTCCGCGCCCAAATCGAAGAAATGGCGCGGCACCGCCGCGAGGAACTCCGAGAAACCGGTGGTGCCGGCCGGCACATGTTTCATCATGGCTTCGGCGGCTTTGGTTTCGTCGCCGCTCTGGATCGCACGCGCGATGCCGAAGTGCTCTTGCAGCGAACGCGCGATCTGGCCGCGGCTGCGCAGGTCGGACATGCGATAGCGCGCCGAGCGGCGGCGCGCCGTGCGGATCTGCTCGGCCAGGTATTGGTTGCGGCTGCCTTCGTAGATCAGTTCGTGGAACTGCGCGTTGGCGATCGCGTACTGGTCGGCGTCGTCTTCCACGGCTGCTTGCTGGCATGCCAGAAGCGCATGATCCAGTTGCTCGCGCAGTTCGTCACACGCACGGCGCGCGGCGAAACGCGCGCACAGTGTCTCGAGCTCGCCGATGTATTCGAGCATGGCGCGCACCTTGCCAATAGACAGGCGGGCCACCGTAATGCCCTGGCGCGGCGAGATCGCGACCAGATCGCGCGCGGCCAGATGTTGCAGCGCCTCGCGAACCGGCGTGCGCGACACATTGAAGCGCGTCGCGAGTGCACGCTCGTCGACCAACGTGCCCGGTGCGAGCTTGCCCTGTTCGATTTCGGCCTGCAGGGTCGCCCGAATACCGCTCGCGAGACTGGCCCTACCGCGGGCGGGCGGCTCGGGCGCTTCGCCCGCCGCGCCGCTACGCTCAAGAGTGGGGTCTGCTGCAAGTTTCATTGAGTTGCCACGCTCGGTATGTTGGAAGTTGCGAGAAATATACCAATACAAGTTTGTGGTATGCAACACGGCGTTTGCCCCAGCGTATCCCAGTCGTCCCTTCGCAATCATCGGTGCTGGCAATAAAGTCCTTATGTTTCAATTGGATGCGTCGATCCGGTGGACGCATTGCGCCGCCGCCCAGGGAAAGTACCAGGATGGGTTTTGAGTGTCTGGTGTATTGAGAAGCCTGCTCTGGTATGCCAGAATGCATCACATCACAGCCGATTCTGGTATGCCAGATCCGAGTTCAATCAACATCACAGGTCAGATCAGATGAGCAAGAGCCTTATAGATGTCGCAGGCGTGCACCCTGTCGAGCGTGTGCTCAAGCCGAAGTCGATCGCGATCGTCGGTGCATCCGCCGATCCGCGCGCTTTCGGTGATTTCGTGTTGCAGAACCTCGAGCGCTTCGGCTATGCGGGCGATATCCATCTCGTGTCGCGCAGCAGCCAGGAAATCAACGGTCGCGTCTGTGTCAGCAGCGTCGAGGCGCTGCCGCAAGGTATCGATCTGGCCGTGCTGTGCATTCCGGAGTCGGGCGTGCTCGAGACGGTGCGCACGCTCGGCACGCTAAAGGCCGGCGCAGCCGTGATCTTTGCGTCGGGTTATGCCGAGGCGGGCGACGAAGGCCGCGCGAAGCAGGAAGAGCTGGCGCGTGTGGCAGCCGATGGCGGCGTGGCGCTGATCGGCCCGAACTGCATGGGTTTCACGAACTTCGAGGCCGGCGTGCCGGTGACCTTCGAAGCCGTGGCGCCGTACCCGAGCGGCGGCCGCCGTGGCGTGGGCGTGGTGGCGCAAAGCGGCGCGATGGCCGCGAACCTGCGCGACGCGTTCATCGGCCGTGGCCAACCGATGACGGCAACCGTTTCGACCGGTAACGAAGCCAGCCTCGGTATCGAAGACTACCTGGCCTGGTTCATCGCCGATCCGCAGACGAGCGCGATCGCGGTCTACGCCGAGCAGATCCGTCGTCCGCAGACCTTTCTGCTGCTCGCCCGCGAAGCACGCGCCGCAGGCAAGCCGATCGTGATGCTGATGCCGGGCAAGAGCGCCCGCGCCCGTGAGGCGGCGCAGTCTCACACAGGCGCACTGGCAGGCGATCACGCGACGGCGAGTGTCCTGCTGCAGCGCGAAGGCGTGGTGGTCGTCGATTCGCTCGACGAACTGTTCGATACGACGACGATCCTGGCCCGCTTCCCGGTGCCCCCGGCGGCCGGTACGGCCGTGATGACGGCCTCGGGCGCGGTCAAGAACATCACGCTCGATTTCGCCGAGGACATCGGCCTGACGCTGCCACGCCTGACCGACGCGACCGTCAGGAAGCTGACCGAACTGCTGCCCGACTACGCCGTCGCCGACAACCCGCTCGACTACACGACGATCGGTGTACGCAACCCGGGCCTGATAGGCGAGCTGATCGACACGGTGCTGACCGATCCGAACATCGGTTCGCTCGTGCTCGCGATCATGGGCGGCCCGTCGATCGCTCAGCGCGACAAGGCCGATCACCTCGTGCCGGCGCTGGCGCGTGCAACGAAACCCGCCGTGCTCGTGGTGATGGGCGATGACAACCCGCTCAAGGATTTCTTCACGGACGCGATCGCCGCGAGCGGCGTGCCGTTCTTCCGCTCCCCGGATCGTGCGCTGCGCGCTTGCGCTCGCGTGGCTGCATATGGTGAATCGCTAGCGCGCGCCGAGCGTGCGAGGACCGAGGCGCCGAAGGTGATCCCGCTGCCGGGCGCCGTGCCGCCGAACGGCATCTTCGCCGAATACCAGGGCAAGGGCTGGCTTGCCGCGGCCGGTCTGCCGGTGCCGAAGGGAGGTCTCGCGAAGTCGCTCGACGAAGCGCTCGAGATCGCCGATGAAATCGGCTACCCGGTCGTGCTGAAGGCCCAGGCAAGCGAACTGCCGCACAAGAGCGACGTCGGCGGCGTGGCGGTCGGCCTCGCTGATGCCACCGCGCTGCGCGCCGGCTGGGACAAGCTGCATGCGAGCGTGAAGTCGCATCGTCCGGAACTCGTGCTCGACGGCGCGCTGGTCGAAGCGATGGGCCCGCGCGGTCTGGAACTGGTCGTGGGTGCGAAACGCGACGCGGACTGGGGGCCGGTCGTGCTCGTGGGCCTCGGCGGTATTTTCATTGAAGTGCTCAAGGATGTGCGCCTCGTGCCGGCCGACCTGTCGGAAGACGACATCGTGGTCGAACTGGGCCGACTGAAGGGTGCCGCGATGCTCGAAGGCGTGCGCGGCGCGGCAGGCGTCGACGTGCGTGCGGTCGCGAAGGCCGTGGCGGCGATTGCCGATCAGATGCGCGCGAACCCCGACATCACAGAAATCGACGTCAACCCGCTGGTGGCCTACCCGGACCGTGTGCTCGCGCTCGACGCGCTCGTCGTGTGCGGCGCTCAGGGCGCCTCGACCCATCACTGAGCCCTGGATCTGAGGAGACACATCGAATGAAACTGGAATTCTCCGCCGAGGACCAGGCATTTCGCAGCGAAGTGCGCGAGTTCGTGAAGAACAATCTGTCACCGCGTCTGAAGCGCAAGGCCGAGCTCGGCCTGCGCATCGAGCGCGAGGATTATGTCGAGTGGTACACGTTGCTGTACGAGAAGGGCTGGATCGCGCCGTCGTGGAAGAAAGAACATGGTGGACCGGGCTGGACGCACGTGCAGCGCTACATCTTCGACGAAGAAACGCTGCTGGGCGGCGCGCCTCGGATCGTGGCGAGCGGCATCAACATGCTCGGCCCGGTGCTCAACGAATTCGGCACACCTGAGCAAAAAGCGAAGTACATCCCTAAGATCCTGCGCAGCGAGACCTGGTGGGCGCAGGGTTTCTCGGAGCCGGGCGCGGGCTCGGACCTCGCGGCGGTGCGCACCACGGCCGTGCTTGCCACGGACGATGAAGGCGAGCACTTCATCGTCAACGGCCACAAGGTCTGGACCTCGTACGCTCACTGGTGCGACATGATGTTCGCGCTCGTGCGGACCGATCCGAGCGCGAAGCCCCAGGAAGGCATCTCGTTTCTGTTGATCGACATGCATGCGCCGGGCGTCCAGGTTCGCCCGATCAAGATGCTCGAAGGCGGTACCGACCTCAACGAGGTCTACCTCGACAATGTGCGCGTGCCAAAGGAAAACCTCGTCGGCGAACTGAACAAGGGATGGACCTACGGCAAGTTTCTGCTCGGCCATGAGCGCACCGGTATCGCTGGCATCGGCTCGTGCAAGCAGCAGCTGGCCCGAGCCAGGTATCTCGCGAAGCGGATCGGCCTCGAAGACGATCCGCTGCTCCAGTCGCGCATCAGCCGTTTCGAAGTCGAGCTGATGGCGCTCGAATTTACGGGCCTGCGCATGCTGAGCGCGAATCAGTCGAGCCGCGTGCCTACGGTTGAGGCGCCGATGCTCAAGGTTCGCGGCACGGAGCTGCGCCAGGGCATCTACGCACTCCTGACAGAAATCGCCGGTCCTTTTGCAGTGCCGTTCGACGAGCAGGCCATGCTCGATGCAGCCGGCTACGACGGCCCGAGCCCGGACGAACTGATCGCGGTCGCGGCGAACTACTTCGACGCTCGCAAAGCGTCGATCTACGGCGGGACCAACGAAGTGCAGCGCAATCTGATTAGCCGCGCGTTCTTCAATGCTTGAGGCGGAATACGAACATGGATTTTTCTCTGACTGAAGATCACGTCACGCTGCAAGACGCCGTGCGCCGCTTCTGCGATGGCGAATATCCCGCGCATCTGCGTGGCAACGCCGAGGACCGCGAACTTGCCGCCAGGCGTCGCCATGGGCTGGCCGAGATGGGCGTGACCGGCCTCGTGATCGACGCCGATCACGGCGGCAGCGGTTGCGGTGCGGTGGAAACGATGCTGGTCGCGCAGCAGTTGGGCCGCGCGCTCGGCGGAGCGGGCTGGTTAGCGAGCGGGCTGCCGGCTGCCACGCTGATCGGCTCGGCCGGCAGCGACGAACAGAAGGTCACATGGCTCGAAGCCGTGGTAAGAGGCGAGGAGGTGCTGGCGTTCGCCGTTAGCGAGGCCGAGTCGCGTTACGACGTCACGCGTCTGGCTGTGCCAGCAACCGAAACCGGCGACGGCTGGAAGATCAACGGCACGAAGACCATTGTGTTCGACGCCGCCATCGCTGGTGCCTTCGTGGTGGCCGTGCGTACCTCGGGCCAGCGCGGCGACAGGCAAGGCCTGACTCTGTTCCTCGTGGACGCGAAGGCGCCCGGCATCAGCCTGCGCAACTTCGAGACAATCGACGCACGTGAAGCCGCGCACGTCACGTTCGCCAATGTGTTGGTGACCAAGGCCGATCTGATCGGTTCGCCCGGTGCGGCCCACGACCTCATCGAAGCTGCCCTCGACCGCGCGAACGCCGCGCTGGTGGCGGAGTCGGTCGGCGTGCTCGAAGCACTACTCGAACACACGTCCGAACACCTGAGCACACGCACACAGTTCGGCGCGCCACTCGCGAAGTTCCAGGCGCTTCAACACCGGGTGGCCGACATGCTGATCTCGCTCGAACAGAGCAAGTCGATGGCCTGCGCCGCCGCGATGGCCGTGGATGGGAACGATCCTGACCGGCGCCGCCGTTTCGTGTCGGCGGCGAAGGCCTATGTCGGCGACGCATGCCGAACAGCGGGCGAATGGGGCATCCAGCTGCACGGCGGCATGGGCATGACCGAAGAGTGCCGCGTCGGCCATTACGCTAAGCGCATGTTCGCGATCAACATGACCTATGGCGACGCGAGCTGGCATCTGCAGCGCTTCACTTCGCAGCGTCTTGCACAGGAGGAAGCATGAGCCTGAACGGAGCAGCTTATATCGTCGGGGCTTACGAGCACCCGACGCGCAAGGCCGACGAACTGTCGGTGCTGCGCCTGCACGCCGATGTGGCAAAGGGCGCACTCGACGACGCGGGCCTGACCAAGGACGACATTGACGGCTACTTCTGCGCCGGTGACGCGCCTGGCCTCGGCACCACGACAGTCGCCGAATACCTCGGCCTCAAGCTTCGCCACGTCGATTCGACCGAATGCGGCGGCTCCGCGCCGATCCTTCACGTCGCGCACGCGGCCGAAGCGATCAAGGCCGGCCGTTGCAACGTGGCGCTGATCACGCTAGCGGGCCGTCCGCGCGCAGCAGGCGCCGCGCTGTCGCTGAAGGCGCCGGACCCGGACGCGCCGGAAGTGCAGTTCGAGCTGCCGTTCGGGCCGGCTACGCAGAATCTGTACGGCATGGTCGCGAAGCGTCACATGTACGAATTCGGCACCACGAGCGAACAACTCGCATGGATCAAGGTGGCGGCCTCGCACCACGCGCAGCACAACCCGAACGCGATGCTGCGCAATGTCGTGACCGTCGAGGACGTCGTCAATTCGCCGATGGTGTCCGATCCGCTGCATCGACTGGACTGCTGCGTGATGAGCGACGGCGGCGGTGCGTTGATCGTCGCGCGTCCGGAGATCGCGAAGAAGCTCAACCGTCCGCTCGTCAAGGTACGGGGCACGGGCGAGGCGCCCAAGCACGCGGCCGGCGGCAAGATCGACCTGAGCTGGTCGGCGGCGAAGTGGTCGGGCGCGGCCGCGTTCGCCGAGGCTGGCCTCACGCCGGAGGACATTAAGTACGCGTCGCTGTACGACAGCTTCACGATCACAGTGCTCATGCAACTCGAAGACCTCGGCTTTTGCAAGAAGGGGGAGGGCGGCAAGTTCGTGATGGACGGCAACCTGATTTCGGGCGTCGGCAAGCTGCCGTTCAACACCGATGGCGGTGGTCTGTGCAACAACCATCCCGCGAACCGCGGTGGCGTCACGAAGGTGATCGAGGCCGTGCGCCAACTGCGCGGCGAGGCTCATCCGGCCGTGCAGGTCAAAGATTGCGATATCGCGCTCGCGAACGGTATCGGCGGCGCGCTGGCGTCGCGTCACACCGCGGGCACGCTGATCATGGAACGGGAGTAATCATGAGCACAACCCAATCGACCACCGGCACACCGGCTCAGGGCGCGGCGCCTGCTGCCAGACCCGCCGCGAAGCCCGCTGGCCCGCGCCGCATCCACGCGCCGCGCGTGCTACCCGAGGCCATGCCGTTCTGGGTCGCCGCGAAGGAAGGGCGCCTGCTTATCAAGCGCTGCCAGGACTGCGGTGAAACGCATTACTACCCGCGCGACATCTGCCCGCACTGCATGAGCTCGAACACCGAATGGTTCGATACGAAGGGGCTGGGCGCGGTCTATTCGTTCAGTACGATGGGCAAGGACGAGGCGCGCTACACGCTCGCCTACGTGACGCTCGACGAAGGCGTGACGATGCTGACCAATCTGGTCGACTGCGATCCCGCGGCGCTCTCGGTTGGCCAGCGCGTAAAGCTCGTCTTCAAGCCGAGCGAAGGCGAATATCCAGTGCCGATGTTCACGCCGGCCTGAACGAAATCCAGAGAGGAGACACGGCATGTCAGCCGATTTCAAGGAACAGCACGGCCGCCACGATCCGCACAAAGGTCCGCTGTCGCGTTTCACGATCATCGACGCCTCGCGCGTACGCGCGGGCCCCACGGCCGTGCGCGTGTTCGCGGACATGGGTGCGCGCGTGATCAAGCTGGAGATTCCGCGAGGCGCGCCGGGCGGCGACGACATGATCGGCGGCCGTGACCATAACCGCGCCGACTACGAGAATCTGCACCGCAACAAGGAAAGCCTGACGCTGAACATGAAGGACCCGGCCGGCCTCGAGATTCTTCGCGAGCTGGTCAAGCGTGCGGACGTCTTCATCGAGAACTTCCGCCCCGACGTCAAGGATCGCCTCGGCATCGGCTACGAAACGCTGCGCGCCATCAATCCGCGCCTCGTTTATGCAAGCATTTCGGGCTTCGGTCAGGATGGCCCCTATGCGAAGTGGCCCGGCTTCGACTCCATCGCACAGGGCATGGGCGGCTTGATGAGCCTCACCGGCAAGCCGGGCGAAGGCCCGATGCGCGTCGGCATCCCGATTGCAGACCTGTGCTCGGGGCACTTCTGCGCGCAGGCGATCATGACCGCGCTGCTCGAGCGCGAAGCTTCGGGCGAGGGCCAGTGGGTGCAGACCTCGCTGCTCGAAGCGCAGATCGCGATGCTCGACTTCCAGGCCGCGCAGTGGCTGGTGGACAAAAAGGTGCCGCAGCAGGTCGGCAACGAGCATCCGCTCACGGTGCCAACCGGCGTGTTCCCGACCAGCGATGGCTTTCTGAACCTGGCCGCGATCGGCAATGCGATGTTCGGGCGCCTGTGCGAGGCGCTCGGCTTGCAGCAGCTGGTCGGCCAGCCTGGCTACGAATCGGATCCTGCCCGCGTCGAGAACCGGGATGCGGTCAACAAGGCGGTCGGCGATGTGTTCCTCACGCGCACCACGCGGGAGTGGACCGAGCTGCTGATCAAGGTCGGCGTGCCGTGCGGCCCGATCTACAAGGTCAACGAAGTATTCGACGATCCGCAGGTCAAGCATCTGGGCGTCGCGTGGCCGGCCGATGTGCCGGGCAAGGGCGAAGTGTCGTTCGTCGGTACGCCGTTCCGTCTGTCGCGCTACCCGCGCGCGCAGACGCCGCGCCTCGCGCCAGAGCAGGGCGAGCATACGCAGGCGATCCTGAACGAGCTTGGCTACGACGATCAACAGATAGAGCAGTGGCGCTCGGCCTTCGTGGTCTGACGCACGCTCACAGCAGGTTTTGAAGAGAGGGAGACGAAATGGCACGACTGGTCGCCGGATTCGGTTCATCGCACAGCATCATGCTGGTTTGCCAGCGCGAAGACTGGCAGCATGGTTTCAAGCAGGTCGATCCGAAGAATCCGCATTACTTCGATCGCCTCGGCAACCCCACGACTTATGAAGCGCTGCTCAAGATCGCCCCGACGGATTCCGAGGCGATGGTGTCGGCCGAGAGGATGGGCGAGCGCTACGATCAGGCCGAAGCCGCCATGGACGAAGTGCGCGATCGTATCCGCGCGGCGAAACTCGACGTGCTGCTCGTGGTCGGCGACGACCAGACCGAACTGTTTCGCACGACCAACAACCCTACATTCGCGATCTACTATGGCGACACGATCCGCAACGCGAAGCGCGAGGTGAGCCCGAACGCGAACTGGTATGCGCGCGCTCGCACGATGCGCCAGGAGCCCGATGCCGACGTGCACTACCCCGTTAAGGCCGACATGGCGCGCTGGCTGATCCGCGAACTGTGCGACCGCGATTTCGACATCGCGGCGATGGACGGTCTCGAGCGCGACCAGTACGAGGGCCATGCGTTCTCATTCATTCACCGCCGCTATTTGCAGGGTCTCGACCTGCCAGTGATTCCGGTGATCATCAACACGTTCGATCCGCCTAACCAGCCCACGCCGCGCCGCTGCATCCAGCTCGGCCGGGCGCTGCGCGAGCTGATCGAAGCCTATCCGGAAGACCTGCGAGTGGGCGTGCTGGCTTCCGGTGGCCTGTCGCACTTCGTCGTGGACGAGGACCTCGACACCGGCATCATCGATGCAATCCGCCGCAAGGACAGTGAATGGCTGGCCGCGCTGGATCCGAAGAAGTTGCAGGCTGGCAGCTCGGAGATCCGTAACTGGATCATCGGCGTAGAGGCACTGAAGTCACTCGAGCTCGAATGGGTCAACTACGTGCCCGGTTACCGCACGCCGGCCCTGACCGGCACGGGCCTCGCTTTCGCGGCCTGGCATACGCTCGACTGAACCCGGCAGCCCGGTCCGTTCAGCACGGGGGCTCGGATGACACTGCAAGTTTCTTTGAGGAAAGTACAACACATCATGGCTGACCAAAACGTACAGCGCCTGCGCCGGCTCGATTGCTGCGCCGTCTCGGACGCGCTCGACAAACTCAAACTCAGCGGCGTGGTGAGCGGTTTGCCGCAACGCGCCGGTGCGGGCCGCGTCGCGGGCCGCGCGATCACCGTCAAGCTTGGCACGGGCGAAGCGCCGCCGGGGCCGCCGGTGCACCTTGGTTGCACGGCTGTCGAACAGGCCGACGGCGAGAACGTGATCGTCATTGAGCAGAGTAGCCGCGTGGAAGCCGGTTGCTGGGGCGGTCTGCTGTCGCTGGCGGCGAAGGTGCGCGGCGTGGCCGGCGTGGTCGCGGACGGCCCGGTGCGCGACATCGACGAAGCCGTTGCCTACGAACTGCCCGTGTTCAGCCGCTCGACGACGGCTCGCACCGCGCGCGGCCGCGTGGTCGAGAAGGGCACGAATATTCCGGTGCAGATCGGTGACGTTCGCGTGGAAGCCGGCGACTACGTCGTGGCGGACAACAGCGCCGCGATTTTCATTCGCGCAGCCGACATCGAAGCCGTGTTGGAAGTTGCCGAAATGATCGTCAACAAGGAGGCCGCGATGGCCAAGGCGATTCTGGCCGGCACGCCGGTCGGGCAGGTGATGGGCGGCAACTACGAGCATATGCTCAAGTAAGCGGCATCTGGACAAACGCAGGAAATACGCAGGAATCCATACCATGACGACTCAGGACAAGAACGTCGAGCGCGCTGCAAAGCTCGACACGGCGACCCTTTCCGACGCACTCGACAAGCTCGGCATCGTGGGCCAGTGCTACAGGATCAAGCCCCGCAGCTCGGATTTTCGCACCACCGGCCGCGCCTACACGATCAAATACGGTCCGCCTTCGAACCCGCCGGGCACCGTGGGCGACTTCATCGACGACGTGCCGGTCGGCAGCATTGTCGTGCTCGACAACAACGGCCGTGAAGACGCCACCGTGTGGGGCGACATCATGACCGAGATCGCGCACCGCCGCGGCATCGCCGGCACCGTGATCAACGGAGTGTGCCGCGACGTCGCGCTGTGCCTGAAGCTCGGCTACCCGGTGTTCAGCCGCGACCACTGGATGCGCACTGGCAAGGACCGCGTGCAGGTCGAAGCCGTGAACGTGCCGGTCAACATCGGTGAGGCGCGTGTCGCGCCGGGAGACCTGCTGCGCGGCGATGCCGACGGTGTGATCGTGATTCCGCGCGAGCATGAGGACGCTGTGCTCGAGGCTGCCGAAACGATTCACAACGCTGAAGAAGCGATCCGCGAGGCCTGCCGTGGCGGCATGCGTCTCGACGAGGCACGCAGGCAGTTCAAGTACCACCAGTTGCAGACCAAGGGGAAGTAATGAGCGCCACGAACAACGTCAAGGAACACGATTCGTCGACGACGATTCGCACCGATTTCGAGCGCGTCGACGCGCAGGTCGTCGAAGCCGCGCGCAACGTGCCGGCAGCCGCATTGCACGAGGCCGGCGGCAAGATCGGCGTGCTGCCGACTTCGATCAGGCCGGTCGCGCCGGGCTTCCGGATCTGCGGCACGGCATTCACCGTGCATTCGCCGGGCGGTGACAACCTTTGGCTGCACCGTGCCATCCTCGCGGCCAAGCCGGGCGACGTACTCGTCGTCTACGCGAACGGTGCGTACGATCATGGCTATTGGGGCGAGGTCATGACCACGGCGGCCAAGGTGCGTGGTCTTGCGGGCCTCGTCATCGACGGCTGCGTGCGCGATGCCGACCTGCTGGAACAGATCGGCTTCCCGGTGTTCTCACGCGGTCTGTCGATTCGCGGCACGGGCAAGGACTATGGCGCGATCGGCTGGCTCAATGCGCCGGTGCTGCTCGGCAACACGACGATCGAGCCCGGCGACCTGATCGTCGGCGACCGCGACGGCGTGGTTGCGGTGCCGCGTGCTCGTGCGTCCGAAGTAGTCGCGAAAGCCGCGCAGCGCGAAATCGATGAAGCGGCAATCTGCAAGCGCATCGAGGCCGGAGAGACCACGATGCAGATCTACGGCTTTCACTGAATCGAACATACAGGAGAGATGGCAATGAGCGAGATGGCACCGGGCCAGGCGCCGGAATTGGTGGTCAATGGCCGCGAGGCCGTCATCACGCTGCGCCGTCCACAGGTCGCGAACCGCCTTGAGTTCTCCGATCTCGAGACGATTCGCGGCTACCTGCGCGAAGTGAATGCGATGGAGCACGTGCTCGTTCTGCATCTGCGCGCCGAGGGCAGGCATTTCTGCTCGGGCTTCAATATCCACTGCGTCGGCGCCGGCAATATCGGCGAAGCCTTCGAGGCCCTCGCGGGAGAGCTGGAAACCGCGCGGCCGGTGACGATCGCTGCTGTGAACGGCGGCGTCTATGGCGGCGCGACGGATCTCGCACTGGCCTGTGATTTTCGCTATGGCGTCACGCATTCGCAGATGTTTGTGCCGGCCGCGAAGCTCGGCCTGCTGTTCTATCAGGGCGGCCTGCACCGCTATGTTTCGCGGCTTGGCGTGAACATGGCCAAGCGTCTGCTGCTCACGGGCGCAAGCTTCGATGCCGGGCAGATGCGCGATTGCGGCTTCCTCGACGAGGTGGTCGAACCCGCGCGTCTGGAAGAGGTGACCGGCGCATTGGGCGCGCAACTGGGTGGCATGGCGCCGCTCGCGCTGCTCGGCATGAAAAAGCATCTGACGCGCATCGGGGCGGGTCGCTTCGATGCTGTCGATTACGCGCAGGATCTGGCCCGCGCCGATGCGTCCGACGATCTGCGCGAAGGTGCGCTGGCCTGGCAGGAAAAGCGCGCGCCCGCATTCAAGGGGCGCTGAGAGGCGCTGGACGCATTTTTATCGAGGGCGCGTGTTGCGCCCGATCTTTTTTCGGGGTTCAACTGGCAATGATTGCAGCGATCCATCCGTACATACGCAAGATCATGGAAGGCGAACTCGCGGCACCGCCGATCAGCACCACGCTCGGCAACAGGATTGTCCTGGTCGATATCGAGGCGGGCCGCATCGAATGCGAATATCAGGGCTTGCCTGCATTCGCGAATCCTGCCGGGCAGGTTCAGGGCGGAATGCTCGCGGCGATGCTCGACGACGTCACTGCGTTGCTGTGCATGGCCTCGCTCCGCGAGGACAAGCATTGCGCGACGCTGAGCCTGAATGTGTCTTTCTTGCGCCCGGGCAAGGCTGGCCTGATTACCGGCCGCGCGAGCCTCGTACGTCAGGGTTCGCGCGTCGTCAATGTCGAGGGCGAACTCTGGCAGGACGACAAGCTGCTCGCGACGGCAACGGCGGTCAATCTGGTCGCCTGATTTCAGCGCTGCTCGGCTGAGACGCCTGAACCGGTCGCATCGTAGCGCCATTGTGGTTGGGGGAGTGTGCCCGTTACGGTGGTTGCAGAGGTTTCTACCTGCGTTCCAGAGGCCGTCATCGTGATGACTGAGCCGGATGGCCTGAGATCTGGCGCCAGCATTCGGGCAACTTCGGTTGTTCATTTGATTGTCAAAGGAAAATGAATGAAGGTTTTGGTGTCGGTCAAACGCGTCGTCGATTACAACGTGAAGGTCCGTGTGAAGTCGGATAACACGAGTGTCGACATCGCCAACGTGAAAATGTCGATGAATCCGTTCGACGAAATCGCGGTTGAAGAAGCCGTGCGTCTGAAGGAAGCGGGTGTCGCGACCGAAGTGATCGCCGTGTCGGCCGGTGTGACGCAGTCGCAGGAAACGCTGCGCACCGCGCTCGCGATCGGCGCGGATCGCGCGATCCTGATCGAATCGAACGAAGACCTGCAGCCGCTGGCCGTCGCGAAGCTGCTGAAGGCGCTGGTCGACAAGGAACAGCCTTCGCTCGTCATTCTGGGCAAGCAGGCGATCGACGACGACTCCAACCAGACCGGCCAGATGCTCGCCGCGCTGGCGAACCTGCCGCAGGCGA
>NZ_JBFPKO010000047.1:0-27083 GCF_040948765.1 Paraburkholderia sp. BR10923
CCGCTGCCAATGGCGCTGCCAGGTCGCTACGCGCCACGAGCACGCAATCGTTCGTTTCGGCCTGCTCGACCCAACGTCGAAGCAGATTGGCGTTCAGCTTGTGGTGCAACGCGATCGCCGCGAGCGACACCCCGGGCCTCTGGCAAGCTGCCACAACCTGAGCCTTGAACTCGACGCTGTAGCGCCGGCGGCGACGACGGCCTGGTGCCGCTGCTTCGTCAATAGTGTTCACGGTCCACCTATTTAAGTGGACACGATGCTCCCAAGACTCTCAACGCAACTCCAGATGGGATAAGCGGGCGCTTACGACGCACTTGATGGAGCGACCATCAATGTGATCAGCCCTTCGACCGGCGAAAGAATTGGCGTGGTCGCCTGCCACAGACAAACCAAATGACGCCCATTATGCGTTTCGCACCCCGGATGGAGACGGGTGGCTTCCCCGCTGTGGATCGAAGAAACAAAAATCCACCGAGGAAGGGGATGCTCCAGAAATAACGCTGAACCGCATCAAGCAAGTGCGAATCCAGTTCGGCCTGCGAGACGGCGGCAAGCGTCAGCATCGCGACAATTGCCGGCGCGAGGCAACTAATAATTGCCTTCTCGAACACTTCAAAGAACTTGGTCATTGCTTCCCCGCGTAGCGCTTTGCACACTGTATATAACAGCAAATCTGCACAGTTGCTGACTTTGCGGGTCTGAGTCGCGTCGTACCCTACGCAGGCGTCTCGCCGACAGGAAGAAAACCTTCGGCCGGGTCCGTTCGCAAACTGATGTATTCAAGTCGCCACTGATCGATCTTTCGAAGATCTGCTAGTGAGAGACGTGTATCAGCGACGGCGACACAACTCTCGAGAGCAATTTCCTTAGCGTCCTCGGGCTTGCCATAGACGCTCGTGAACAGATCGGAAATCTCGCTCGCGGCCTTCTCGGCAGCGGCACGCGCAACGGGGCCGCCTTCTGTAGCATCATATGCAAGGGTAATGCGCAGAACGTAGGGTTCACCGCCGTCGAGGTCCTGAAATCGCGCGGCGTCGAGGTCAAAGAAAACGCCCACCAGATGGGCGTTGTATGGCTCGAGAAGCTTGCCGGTCAGTTGCTCAACCGTCTTGCCCTTATGTTTTCGGCGAAGGCGACTCTCGAACGCGTTCGGGAAAGCCGGACGACCATACCGCGCGGCCAGCCATTGCTTGAGCGCCCTCTTCTCATCGGCATTCAGTGTGACCGACGCATCCGGAGCGGCAGCGATCGCATCGAACATCGCCGTATGGACCACCGTTCGAGCATCGTGACGCAGTTCAAGCACGAGCGTATGCCCTTCCCCGGTGGTGTAGCAGAGATGAAGCCGGCGTACGTTTCGGGCACGAGCGAACGTTGGGTCCACTGTCGCAACGATGTCCGCTACGATGCACTCGACAGAGGGCTCCTTGTCGTTGGCGAGGTCGCAGTCGTGCGAGATGACAACGACGCGATGTTCGCCTTCATCAAACACGAGTCCGAGGCCCAACGCATGAGCGTCAACCATGAGACTGCCTTGCCGCCAAGCACTGTCACGTCCCGGCATCCCGCCCCCTCAGCGATCCTCGACAGCACCTGGAATCGAAACATCCGATTGCCAGTCTGCTGTTGCTGGAGCCGCGGTATTCGACAGACCCGTGAGTGCATAGGACCGTTCCATTGCCCGAGCCTCTTCAATCAAAGTCTGCACGGTCGCCGAACTGTCCTCACCGGCCTTCAGGATGTCGAACAGTGAGCGATCTTCAAACGCTTTCATTTTCAGGAGACTCGACGCACGCGCGACTCCTGCCGCCTTGAACGCGTCGGCGATCTGACTCAACGTCCTGATGCGCACGAGCTTGTCAGCGTCCGGCATCGACTCTTCGGACAGCCACTTGTAGACCGCCTGGCGCGACACGTCGAAGAGAACCGCAAGATCGCCAATAGCGGGATTCAGCACTGCGCGGACATTTTCCAGATGTTCCTTCGCCGTCCGGATATCCGCGCGCGGGCGCCTGCGCGGCGACCGCACCGCCGTGTCATCGCTGACAAAGAGCCCTGTTCGAGGTGAAAGGTACCCGCTCCAACTGTCTACGTTCTCAAGCGGATATGCAGACCCCGTCCCAATGAACGGCCGCAGCATCACCGGGTAATGCTGCGCAGCGCCAATCGCTGGCAATGATTGCATATGTCTGTCTCCTGATTAGTTTTACGACCAAGCCTTTAGGGCACGAGGCGTAACGATCGCCTCAAACGCCCGGCGGATGTCTCGGTGCAATGCCTCGAGCTGGCTCGCGAGCGACGCGAATTCAAGCGGAAATCTCCCCTGAACGAAATGGTCCGTGTCGATGACCGCATGACGCTGCGGCTCCTGCTTCGCGAACCGGTCTTTAATCACGAGTCCGTGCGGTGCCACGTCCGGCGGAAATCCAAGCGGAGCCACGGCGCGATGCACCCTCGCCACAAGGATGCCCCGGTCAGCCAAAACCCCCGGCTGCGTCTCGAATACCTGCTCGCTCGATGCTGATTGCTCAACCGCGCCAAACTGCACGCCGCACAGGCCGCCTGCAAGATACTGATCGACCGTCTCTGCCTCGCGCGGCTGCACAGCATCGAGGTACCGCAGACCTAGGCGACTCACGTGATCAAGACCCACAACTTTGTGAACGTGTTCAAGCCCGCGCAATCCAGTTGGCAAAAACTGTCGGTGCGTGTCGTAGTGGGTAGTATGAAAGGCGATGAACGTCGGGCTGAGCACAAAACTGGACGTACGGTCTGCCGTAGTCATCCGCCAGACCTTCAGGGTCCCGACTTTGGGGACAGGCGGTGCGTCATTAGCTTCAAAGACGAACTCCAGTTGCGGTATCGCCTGCTCTTCAAAGAGCGTATACCCGTCGCGGCGCAGCAGATCCTGCACTTCCCCAGCGTATTTTTCCATCGCCGGGATCGGGTTGAACTGCGCCTGCAGCAAGGCATAGTAGACCGGCGCATTGGCCATTCGTCCATTCATGATCAGCGGGCGCCAAAACGTAAAGTTGACATTTCGGTTGTCAGTTTACACCGTAGTTGACGCTCTCGCAAGGAGAACTGCTCAGAAGTGGCCCGCGGCGTGATGTCGCGGGGAGCGCTACGGCGCGGGACACCCGACGTGGCGTGGGAACGAGCGCACGCGGACCATGAACCGGGCCCTTATGTCCTCCACCGATCACACCAGCGCATAGAGACCGGCCGCCTAACCAAAAACGGTGGCGTCGCTTCCCCGGCTCCGCCGCCGTGTTACGTCGACCGCGCCCGTGACGCATACGACCGCCCGCATCCGCCGCTGTCCCGAAATGACGGCCCGGCTAGCCCCAACTATCCGAGCCTCAATTTGCGGAGTATTGTTGACGCCCCGTTAGCCGGCCCCACTGTTTGAGGGTTCGTGGACAGCGCTGCGATGCCATTGAGGTGTGGCGCGGTCTACGCGAAATAGGTGCGCTACTGGGTTTGAACGGCACCCTCCAGACGACACACCCATCCGTCCCGAACCCATTCATTTGCGATGCGAATCAGTGTTATCCAAACAATCGATTTTGTAGCTTCGGGCGAAATGCCGCATAGTCGCTTCCTGCGACGCGCGGCACAGCTTCCGACTATCCGCGCCGGAAAGAGAGCTTTCCTGACGTGCCCCGATGCAAGCGACTCTATCGGAGCGGGTATCCATCTGAACGTCAAAATTAATTTTCTGCGTGAGCGGATACGAACAACCATCGGAGCCGTGGCAATGACTGTATCGATCGTGATAGTGGGTGCTGGCTTTTGCGGGACGATGACGGCCACATGGCTACTGTCGGATCAAACCGCAAAGCCCCTGTCGATCGCACTGGTCGATGACAGCTATAGCGTTTCGCGCGGTATTGCTTATCGGTCAGACGAAGAGGGGTGGCTCCTGAACGCCCCCGCACGGACCCTCAGTGTTGAGCGGGACAACGGCAACGGCTTTGTCGATTATTGCCGACAGCGGGGCCGTCCTGCCGAACCCGATGATTTCCTGCCACGTGCGTGGTACGGTGATTATCTTGCACATCTGCTAAAACAAGCCGTCGAAAACCGCGGGAAGCATCAGTTTTCTCAACATGACGGATACGCCGTCGCGCTGAAGCCCGTCGAGGATGGCCGAACGAAGGTTCATTTGCACACGGGTGTGGAGATTTCTGCCGATCACGTCGTCCTTGCGACCGGGCACAGCGATGGCCGCCGCTCCATCACTGTTGCAGCGACCGGTGGCGCTTCACTCGATCAACGTTTCCTCGCGAATCCCTGGGACGCAGTTAAACTGCGGACCGTGCCGGATGACAGCCATTTCTTCATGTGCGGGTCTGGTCTGACGGCACTCGACGTTGTTTACGCGCTGCACCGGCGCAGCGAAAAGTTGCGCTTCACGCTTATGTCCCGCCGTGGTTTGTTGCCTCAACACCACTGCCAGTCACCGCCGAGACTTCAGCCACAAGCGCGGCGGTCGCTTCTCGATCAATTGGCCGCCGGCCCCAGGCATTGCATCACCGTCGTACGCAAAGTCATTGCTGAACATCGCGCGAGAGGCGGTGACTGGCGCGAGGTGATCGATAGCCTGCGTCCAGCGGTACCGCAGATCTGGTCAAACTGGTCTGAGGCCGACCGGCGCGCTTTCGTGCGCCATATTGCGCCTTACTGGGACACACATCGTCACCGACAGCCAGCTTCCACGGCAGCGCTTGTCGCGTCACTCAGGATGAGTGGGCGTCTCTCGCTTATGGGGGGGCGAATCGAGACAATCAGCGCACATGGCGACGGGCTGCTGCTGGCTATTCGCCCGCGCGCAGCAACGGGCTCGCGCGTTGTGCACGCATCGTATTTCGTGAATTGCACCGGTGTCGGGATGGCTCCAGCTCATCGAGCTACGGCGTCAGATACAGAACCGCATGCAGATTGCATACACCGGCCTATAGCACACGCGTGTGATTCTCTTTTTGATCAGTTACGGCGCGACGGGATTGCAAAATTTGACTGGGCGGGGTTGTGTGTTGATGAGTCTTACCGCGTGGTTCGAGTCGATAGCTGTACGAATCCGTCTCTGTTTTATATTGGCCCTGCGCTTAGAAGACGCTTTTGGGAGGCGACGGCGGTGCCCGAATTGCTAATGCATATCGAGCGGATGACGGAGATCATAATGCGGCAGGTTTCTGCACATTAAACGCGAGCGCATTGCCTGACAGGGGCGTGGATGCAAGCGGGTTCTGTCGCAGTAAGATCGAGAGGTCGGTCAAGACCGATATGGCATGGATTCCTTGTCCAGCCAGCGAATAGAACTGATGTGCGGGAGTTTGCCAAACGCCGCCATCGTTCAATTTCCCCTTGACGATCATGTGCATGACTTCGATGCCACCTAGATGCTATGTGGGAGGGCAGTGGCAGTAAGCCCGACTGGAGTAAAACGGGATTTGCACACTCGTTTTCTCCGAAGGAGCACGCAAACGGGCGCGCCTGACGCAGCCCTTCCACACAGCATCTAGGGGCCGTTTTCATTCGATGAAATGTGCTTACATCTTGTCTTTTGCGCGAGCAGGCCAAGATGATTCGAACGTTATTGAGCGATGAAACGCTTGCCGGGCAAGGAAGGCGATCCAGAGGACGGCTTCGACAATCGTTCGTCAGCGTAGACCGCCCGCCTTGGATCATTCGCCAGACATCGCTTCGCAACGATGCACGTTGGCTCGCATGCCATCATGCGCGAAATGGCGTGATGCGTAATCAATAAGCGTAGGCACGTCAGGTGATACCAGCCGGTGTCCGACGCACTTGCGTCGGACAAACTCTCGATGCCGCGTCCGGAGGCATCCATCAACGATCTGGTGACGACATGGACATGAATGGTGTGATGACGGAAGAGGACGGCGGTGCGCCGCCTTCGCCGGGGGAAGCGGCCATCCTTGAGGAAGCATGCTGGCTGGCCGACTCGGGCCGCTACGCCGACTTCATAGACATCGAGAACGTGCTGCGTTTTGGTTACGGGCTGACCAATGCGCGGGCCCTGCTTGACCGGTATCTGGTTCGCAGGATGCTGAACCGCCGCTGCGCGGATGCCCGCGACGAGCGGCTGGTAGGGCGGTGCAGCGTGAGATTCTGCGCTCATCCGATGGCAGAGGACGCATGACACCACGCGAAGCGCAGAACATTCTCTATGCGGCGTTCGTGGCTGCGGCCCTGATCGTGCAGGCCCAGCCGTACCGGGACGACGTGCACGCGCAGCGCCGGTTCGAGCACATTGTCAACCAGATCCTGTCGCGCGCTCAAACGTACGAGACCGAAGTGCCCGTAGAGGTGCGAGGATGGATAGCTCCCGCCCCTTCGTCGCCTGAGCTTATGCTTGTTGCGCAGCCACCGGCGCAACCGCGTCGCGGTGTAGCTGTCGAGCGCACGGTAGGCGCGGCTAACGCTTCCAACCTGGAAGTAGTTGGCCCACCCACGTAACGTGCGGTTCAACTTGCCCACCAACTCCGTGGTCTCTTGCCATGCCATCCTGAGCGCGGTCATCGCATGAATCTTCTCGACCATGCGACGCATACTCTTCTTCGACGGGCGCATACCCATACGGGCCTGGCCAGTCGTCGGAGCACGTGCCCCGAGGCATGAGCGTGGCGGAGTTTATCCAGCACGCCGGATGACCGGCCCCCACACTGTCATCGGGCGCATTGAACCTTAGGGCAACGCTGAACAAGCCGTTGAATAACTGGAGCCCGGCGTAAACACAGGCAGATTCATCGTGGGTGAAGCTTTCCGCCTGCACTTCGCGCCCATTAGGGCGTTGCACATGGGCTTGCGGTCCGCTTTTCGCCCATTATGGGCTGCGGATTGATATGACTTTCCGTGTCAATCGCGATGGGTTCTCGGTTTTGGTTCATCTGAATTTCCTGAGGGCGACGTAGCAGTACGTCTCGACGGTGGGTCACACTTCTATGAGCAGGACTTCTGTCAAGATCCCTTTTCCCGAAATTTCGATAACCTGTCTCACCTGTTTTTGGCCTGAAGCCGTGCTTGCGCTCGTGAGAAGAACCAGCATCCTCACCGCCTTCTATCCGCTGGCGTGTCACCAGCCTTATCCTGCATGCGCGTTACGCCGGAATCATTTGCCCGGGAACATGCCCCATCTGAAAGTATTCGGTTGCTTCAGCAACCCAGTGTGACCACGGGCATGTTCACTTCAACCATGTTTGCTACGTCACTGCCTGGCCAAACCTTTATCTCCTTCCTGCCAAACTTTAGGGGCTTATGTGGACTTCAGCTGTGCGCCGTCAGGGATGACGCCGTCTTTCAGATAGCGCCACAGCGCAATGGCAAGACGTCGCGCGACCGCGACGATGGCGATGCGTCGCGCGCGTCGGTTCGGTCCCGTACCTTGTGTGCGGTGGTTAAACCATTTGGCCAATGCGCTGCCGGGCTGGTAGCGAAGCCAGGTCCACGCCATCTCGATCAGCAGCGCGCGCACCCGCCGGTTTCCCTGTTTGCTGATCCCCTGGTCGACCTGGCTTTCGCCACTGTCGTAGGGTTGTGGCACGAGCCCGATGCACGCACCGACTTCGCGGCGGTTGTCGAACTCTCGCCAGAAGAGCTCGATGGCAAGGCGCGAGGCGCCTACTTCGCCAATCCCCTGCAGGCGTGCCAGCGCATCGCAACGCTGGCGCGCGGGTGCTGGTACGTTTGCCTGTCGCGTCTTCTCCAGCGCCGCAAGTTGCTGTTCGACGAGTGCGAGCCGTTCGCACTCGCGCATTAACCGCTCACGCAGCTCGTGCGGTAACGGCGCTCCGTCATGGCAGCGCACTTCCTCGCGTTCGAGCCGCTTGGCGAAGGTACGGTGATCGACCGCATCCCAGCAACCGAGCGTGACCAGGAGCTTACGCATCCGGTCGCGGTGCTGCAGCACTTCCTTCTGCAGTTGGCCGCGCTCGCGCATCAGCTGGCGCGATGCCTCATCCTGCGGTGACGGCACGTGCACGACGTGCATGCGGTCGCGCTCGCCGCGCAGCCATGCGCGCAGATTGATCACCAGCTTGATTACATCGAGCCGGTCGGTCTTCGCGCGCCGCCTGTGACGTTCAACCGGGGTGCTGGCCGGATCGATGACGTAGCACTCGATGCCGTGCACCTGCAGCGCGCGACAGATCCAGAACGCGTCCTGCCCAGCTTCGTAGTTCACGACCGTGCGTACGCCGGCCGGCAGCGACCACTTCTTCTTGTGCTCCTCGATCAGGTCCAGGATCGCCTGCAGACGCGCAGCGGCCTGTGGTTGTGCGAGGGTGTGCACGGCAGGCTTCTCGCGCCGGCCGTCGTGAAGCGCGACTTTCCATCTGGCCGCCGCCAGTTCCAGCGACACTGCCAGCACGAGTACGTCACCATGACCCGTGTATGCCTGATCGGTACGCATGATCTTCTCCTGTGAGCAAACCTCGGCAAGCTGATTTTAGGCGTCAGCCCGTCGAGGCCCTCGCTTCATAGGATCTGATATCCGCGGGTTGGTTACCGCATTACTGTGGTCCGCCCTATGAGCCTGCCGCTGCCTCAAGTCGCAAATCGCATTAGATGTGTTGCATAATCCGCTCGCGGGTTACTCGGGTGCCGGGCTACGCCGCCTTCAGGAAACTCTCAGTGTCCTCGTTAAGATGATGGAGTGTCAGACCGGCCTGGCATCTTTCGGTATGGCGAGGGACATCGCCAGTCTGCTGATGTCCCAGATGAACCCTGAGAGTTCTCGCGCAACGGCAACCACACTGGTGTTCACATTCTTGCCGCGCGCTGCGAGCTTGCGATATCGCCGGCATAGCCGCAGTTGGGCATCCCATGCGCGGTCAATGATCGGTTTCGGGATTCCTTCATGGCGGCGTTGAATGTCCGGGCTCACCCGAGCGGGGTATCTGTAACTCCACGCAGCCTCCACGAGCAGCTTTCTTGCATAGCTGTTCCCGTTTTTTGTAATGCTGCCTTGACGGCGCCGGTCTCCTGAAGAGTGTTCGGAGGGCGTCACCCCGAGCCAGGCCATCAGTTGACGCGGATGCTCGAATCGCGACAGGTCGCCGAGTTCGGCGAGCATGCCTACGGCCGTGGTGAACTGAATGCCCCGCATTGCCTGCAGGCCCAGTACCGCCGGATAGAAGCGCCAGTTGACGACAGCCTCGCGTAGTGCCGCCTCGAGGCGGTCGCATTGTGCGAGTCTGTCTTCGACAGCACGGCGGCACTCGTCAAAGGCCAGTTGTTGCCAGTGGTTGGGGAACGCAAAGGTGCTGATCCACCTTCGATGTGCCGGACCCCAGTTGGCGCTGCCGGTATAACGAACACCGTGGGAGAGCAGAAAGGACTTGACCCGCTGACGCGCGTGTTTGAGATCCGCTTTGGCGGTAGCCCACGCCCGGGCCAGATCCCGGAATGCCTCATCTTCGACGCCCGGCACGTAGACTGACGAGAGATCACCTGCGCGCAACGAGCGCACGAGTTTGAGGGCGTCGCGGCGGTCGGTCTTGACCCGCTCGCCTGGTTTCCTCGGAATCAGCGACGGGGCACATACCATGCAGTCGAATCCCTTCTGCACCAGTTGCCGGTATAGACCATAGCCGCATGGCCCTGCTTCGTAGACGATGCGAACGTGCGTCGCCTTGGACTGCATGCGCTGGCACAGGCGGTCGATGTCAGTCTTCAAAGTGCCGATCTTGCCCAGCAATTCCACCTCGCCTATCCCGACGGCGTAGGCTGCCGTGATGGATTCCTTGTGGACATCCAGACCGACGTACACCGTGTTATCGTGTCCCATGCTGGCCTCCGTGCTGGAAATCGCCGGGTGTCGCCCTCGTGCACACCATGCGGCTCTGGCAGCAATGCTAACCCGCGTTTGGTTTCTCACGGCGGGCCAGCCACCACCTCACGGAAAGTCATACTGCCTCAACCGGTCGCATTGACTCATCGGAATTGCAACTCGCGCTGACCTGTTGCCTCACGTAGTTTGCTATCCGCCGGATTGTCCGGCGGGAGCGGCATGAGGTGACAAGGAAAATCAGCATGGCGACACGCAAGGAGTTGGTTGCAGCATTGCAATTGCGGTATGGCAGCGCGACGTACGGCGACCGTATCAGGATTCTCGATGAGTTCGTGGCTTTGACTGGGTATCACCGCAAGCATGCCATCCGGCGGCACTGTCACGTTGGCGAGGTAGTCACGTAAGATGTCACGATGAAGAAAAGAAAATCGCTTTATCACGGCCACCGGTTCCCGGCGGCAATCATTAGTCTCGCGGTTCGGTGGTATTTCCGGTTCCAACTTGGCCTGCGTGATATTGAAGAACTGCTGTTCGAGCGCGGTGTCGTTGTCAGTTACGAGACGATCCGCCGCTGGTGCGACAAATTCGGCGCGGGCTTCGCACATCGCGTCAAGGCTGCTCGCCGCAAGCCTGGGCGCACATGGCATCTGGACGAAGTCTTCGTTACGTTGCGCGATGAGCCTTATCTGCTCTGGCGGGCAGTCGACCAGCACGGCGCCGAACTCGACATCCTGCTGCAGAAACATCGCGATAAGGCCGCAGCAAAGCGCTTCTTCAACCGCGTGCTGGCCGCCTGTGCCGACGCGCCACGAAGGATTGTCACCGATCAATTGCGCAGCTATCCGGCCGCGAAGGCCGAAATTCCCGAACTGGCAAACATCCAACACGTCTTCGTCAAGGCTGCGGCCCGGGTGAACAACCGTGCCGAAAACAGCCATCAGCCTACGCGTGAGCGCGAACGCCGGATGCGTGGTTTTCGCGATCCTGGTCGCACACAAGCGTTCTTATCGAGCTTCGGTCCGATTCGCCAGCACTTCGCGCTCAAGCGACATTTACTGCGTGCCTCACTCTATCGCAAACAGCTCGCCGCACGCTTTGCCGGCTGGCATCGCTTCACTGGGCTCACCCAGGATCCGTCCAATTTCTGAGCAAATCTACCTCCTGTGCGCTCTTGCGTCTCGTATACCTTAACGTGACAACGCCGTTTGATGGTTTGCCTTGGCCTATGGGCCTTACATTCTGCGAAGGGCTCACGACCTCTACGGCGGTGATCAGCTTTTGATCGTGACGGCTTTGGTAACCAAGTAAGGTTCCAACGCCTCGCAACCGCCTTCCGAACCGTAACCGGAATCCCCGACGCCGCCAAACGGCATTTCAGGCCACGGCGTAGCGCCCTGATTAATCCATAGCATTCCGACATTCAAACGTTGCGAAAGCTGATGTACGCTCTTCACGCAATTCGTGAATGCGTATCCCGCAAGTCCATAGGGAAGCCTGTTCGCTTCTGATATTGCTTCGTCGAGATCATCGAATCCTCGTATCGCAGCGACAGGGCCAAAAGGCTCCTCATTGAAGATTGCGGCGGTTAATGGCACATCGGAAAGCACCGTAGGCGCGAAAAAATTGCCTCGATCGCCGATCCGGTTTCCACCCGTCAACAACTTGGCTCCAGACTCACGTGCGTTGCTCACGACCTCTTTTATGGCCGCCAAGCGACGCTTATTTGCCAATGGCCCTAGCGACGTGCTTTTTTCGAGACCGTCACCTACTTGCAACTGTTCGGCATAGGCGACCATCGCAGCCTCGAACGATCCGCGCAAGCTGTTATGGACGAGGAATCGCGTGGGCGAAACGCAGACCTGTCCCGCGTTTCTGAATTTTACGGCACCTAAAACTTTCGCAGCTTCCTCGACGTCAGCGTCTGCAGCGATGATCACCGGCGCATGACCGCCCAGCTCCATCGTCGTCCGTTTCATATGTCGGCCGGCCAGACTGGCCAGTTGCTTGCCGATAGCCGTTGATCCTGTGAACGTGACCTTTCGAACTGCTGGATGAGAAACAAGAAACTCAGAAACTTCCGCAGGATTCCCGAAGACCAGGCCTAAAACGCCCCGAGGAACGCCAGCGTCCGCAAATGCCCGAATAAGCGACGCCGGCGAGGCGGGCGTCTCTTCGGGCGCTTTCACAATGAAAGAGCAGCCCGTGGTAAGCGCGGCCGATAGTTTCCGAACGATCTGATTAACCGGAAAGTTCCAGGGCGTAAAGGCTACGACCGGTCCGACCGGTTCCTTCAGCACCAGTTGTTGAACATTCTGACTTCGCGATGGAACGACGCGTCCATAGACGCGCAAGCCTTCATCTGCGAACCATTCGATGATCTCTGACGCCGACAAGACTTCCGCCCGCGCTTCACCAAGCGGCTTTCCCTGCTCTTGCGTTAGGAGGGAAGCAATGGTCTCGACGCGCTCCCGCAGGAGCATTGCCGCGCCTCTCATCATCCTCGCTCTTTCAACCGCTGCGACGTTGCGCCATTCAGCGAAACCCGCTTCTGAAGCGGATGCAGCACGTTCAAGGTCCTCCTTTGCCGCGCAGGCGACCACGCCAATCCTTTCGCCGGTCGAAGGGCTGATCACATTGATGGTCGCTCCATCAAGTGCATCACACCAACTTCCGTTAATGAAAAGCTTGGTATTTGAATAGGTCATTTAACTACCTTCTATCATAGTGCAGCTCAACGGGACTTTGCGAAGACGCTTCGCGAGTCAACTTTCGACGTCGTTGGTGACACTTCTCAGGTGAGAAGCACGTATATTTTTCGCACTGCCTCGGTGACTCTCAAGGTTCCTGAGTAGCCGGCGGGGATAACGCCCGTGTCGCCCTTAGAGAATTCAGTCTGCGGTGTGGTTTCGCTCTCGAGCGAGAAGGTACCCTCCAGGACGTGGAAGATCTCGTTTCGGTTTGATGGATAGACGAACTTCCAGGCGCCAACCTCTGCCTCCCAGAAACCGACACCCGGACGTGATGGTTCAAAGTCCACCAAAGGACGGCTGATTCTCTTCGGCTTACCAGTGATAAGCATTTCGTCAGCCGGATAGGTCAAATTCTCCTGCAGCTGGGTCGGGTCGATCTTACAAATCCGTTGAAAATTCAACTGTTCCACAGTTTCTCCTAGTAAAAACGCTCTTACGTTGGGCATGTCATAAGGCAACGCGTATGAGTTGGCGCGTGCGCCCCTCGCTGGCACCTTCGTGCTTAGCAGCTGACAGCAGGCCTGCACGCCGCCGCATGCAAACTCACATGGCCCGACGAGCGCGCAGGCATGACGGAAAATGGCGTTTCTAAAACAGTTATGTTCCGTCAACAAAACGTCCTTCCCCCGCCATGTCGACCAGTGGTCGACGGTTACTCGGCACCTCCTTTGCCTGGAGAAAATGCGGAAGTAGCGCAGCATCCCCAGATTGGCCCAGTGCTACACAGACTTCGATTGAAAAATCGTCTGGAATGCTTAGGTCGCTACGGATGAGGTCCCTGTTGATCCCTGCAAGAGCATGGGCGCCCCACCCTAGGAGGCTAGCTTGTAACGCAAGAAATGCCCAAGCAACTCCGGCATCAAATGAATGCGTAGGTAACGAAAATTCCTCAACTCTCCCAGGGAGCCGAAACGTCTGTTTTGACAAAATCACAACGATCGCGGCGGCACGGACTGCCCAGGATCGGTGGAATTCGTTCAAAAACGAAAGAAACGAGACCCATTGATCTGTTTCACGACGGGCGTAAACAAACCGCCATGGCTGAGAGTTATAAGAGGAAGGAGCCCAACGGCCGGCTTCGAGAATAGTGAGAAGGGCATGCTCATCGATAGCATCCAAAGTGAAGGCGCGAGGTGACCAGCACTCGACGAACTGCGAATGGATTGGAAAATCAGTGATGCGAATTGTTTTTATACCCATAACCAAAGCTCGATAACGGTTTATTCAAATCAAAAAATGGATGCAACCTTTGAGAAGGACGTCTCAGCAGTCACGCCCGAATCCTACGTACTCGTAAAATCAATCGACACCGCCGGTTTCACTGCAGGGTTAGAAGGTCTTTGCGGAGTCATACATGAGGCCTACATGCTGCGGCCACCTCAGCCAACCATCGGTCACGACACTCCTTCATAAATGAAACAAATGTTCGTCCTACTTTCGACAACGGGCGAGATCTTGGGTATAGCAGTCCAACCCTGAAGGTAATGCAAGGGTCTACGAGACGAACATCGACCCGATCAAGGTACCCGTGAACACTGAAAGGATCGATAAAACCGACACCCATTCCCAATGCGGCCAACTCACATGTCGAGTGCGAGAATGAGGTATCGATTCGCATGACACGGTGTATGTCTCGCGATTCGAAAAGGCGATCAACATGCGGCCGGGCTTGATAGTGCGCCGTGGTGGAGATAAACGTACGCCCTTCGAAATCCTCCGGCGAAAGCATCGACTTTTGCGCAAGCTGGTCCCCCTTCTTCATAACGGCGTAGTAGGGAACATTACAGAATTCGTCTACTGAAAGGTCTTCGCGGTCGTAAGGCACTTCTGCAAGACCAAGATCGATTCCTTCCGTCGCAATCCAGTCCTCCACCTTCGTGGAGCTTTGAACATCCAGTGAGATATCAACGTCTGGATGAGCTTCACAAAAACGGGCTATGACCGCGGGCAAAAAAGTTATTCCTAGCGCCGGCATGCATGCGATCGAGATGCTGCCTACGCGGAGTTTCCTCACATCAGCGGCAAGTTCCCCGATCCTTTGGTACGCACGGAATGTGTTCTCTACTTGCTCGTGGATCATCCTTCCTTCAGGCGTCGGCACCAGCCTGCCAGCAGCGCGGTTGAACAATGTCACGCCGAGCTCCTTTTCGAGCTCGGTGATCAAGCGACTCACCGATGGCTGAGATAGCCCCAGTAAGTCCGCAGCACCGTTTACAGTGCCGACCATCATAGTCGTGCGGAATGCTTCAAGTTGCCGGATGTTCATAGTTTCGCAGTTGATAGCCCGCTTTAAACAGCCATCATCTATGTTTCGGACCAGCATCGCAAGGATGTGCCGACCGTGGTGCTCGGACGGTCGGCCATTTCCCGTGGTTCGCGGCTGGCGCTGCTCAATCAAGATTCGGTCACGATGAGCGATTACACTGGCCGACAATCCGTTCAACTTAAAGCACCGGCGTCTGCGGTCAAATAGTCAGAGGCGCGCTCCGTGCAAAGCCGCGTTCGTGCCACAGAAGGCATCCCGCATCAGCGGTTTCATTAAATGCAATCTCTCGGATTACTCCAACGATGATGGAGTGGGTAAATCCGTCATGCTGATCACTGATTTCGCAGTCCAATGCAACCGTCGCATCAGCCAGGACCGGTGCACCAGTCACGAGAGATGCCCATTTGTTGGCTGTGAAGCGGGCTTGCCCTTTGGTTTTGCGAAATGTGTCAACGACCCCGCAGTGCGCTGTGGAGAGCAGATTTACGGCGAAACCCCCTGCTTTCAGGATCGCGTCGTGGGATGAAGCGCTCTTGTTCACGCAAACGATGACCGACGGCGGGTCGTCGGATAGACTGCATACCGATGTAGCGATGAGCCCGAACGGCTGTCCGTCGTGCTTTGCGGTAATAACCGTAACGCCGGCAGCGAACAGCGACATCGCCTGCTGGAAGTTGCCCCTGGAACCGATGGTTTGCATTTGGTCACCTGCCTCGACTATGACGGATCACGCAACTTTGAAGGTGCTGGGTTTGAGGCCAAGGTTCTCGCGCAGAGTTCGTCCTTCATATCGATCCCTGAACAACCCGCGGCGACGCAGTTCCGGGATGAGGAAATCACTAATGTCGTCCATGCCGCCGGGAAGGATCGCCGGGCAAAAATTGAAGCCGTCGGCGCCATCATTCTTGAACCACTCTTCCATCTCATCAACGATGTCGCTCGCCGTTCCAATCGCGAGGCGTACCCAGAAAGTTGATGCAACGCGCTGGTAGAGTTGTCGAATCGAGAGTTTCTCGGTACGCGCCATCTCCAACAGATTCGATGCGATGCTCCTGAGTTTCTGACCACCGATGTCTGGCACCGGCCCATCAAGCGGATACCCGGACAGATCGCCCAGCGCGTTATAGAGCGAGGCCAGACCGCTCAGCGGGTGGATAAGCTCCTGAAGCTCGTCGAACTTGTCTTGCGCCTCTTGCCTGGTCTTACCTACGAACGGTGTAATGCCCGGCATTATTAGCAACTCCTCCGGCTCGCGACCATACTTCGCAAGCCGCGCCTTAAGATCGCCGTAGTAATCTTGCGCATGTTTCAGGTCGTGCGAGTTACTGTAAACCACGTCCGCGCATCTAGCAGCGAGTTCACGTCCGGCCTCGGAAGCTCCGGCCTGCACGATGATCGGCTCTCCCTGCGGTGTGCGCGCCGAATTCAGAGGACCGCGCACCTGGAAGTGCTTGCCCTTGTGGTCAGGAACGTGCAACTTGTCTTCGTGGTAGAAAAGTCCGCTTTCCTTGTCTCGAACGAACGCGTCATCCTCCCAGCTTCGCCAAAGGGATTTAACGACGTCGACGAACTCGTCGGCTCGTTCGTACCGCTCTTCATAAGCAAGGTTCTCGTTCCTGTTGAAGTTTTGAGCTTCCTCGTCTGACCATGATGTGACGACATTCCATCCGGCGCGGCCACCGCTGATGTGATCGATCGAAGCGTATTTACGAGCGATGTGGAATGGTTCGTTGTACGTGGTCGAGGCGGTTGCTACCAGGCCGATATTTGACGTCGTCGCGCCCAGTGCGGCGAGGAGTGTGAGCGGTTCCAACTCAGCATTGCGCATGTCACGCGCAAGAGATCCTTTCGGATTGTCATTGGCGCGGATCCCAAGACCGTCAGCAAAGAAAACCATATCGAGATGCGCTGCTTCCGCCTTTCGGGCTGTGCTCAGGAAGTACTCGAAACTGAGCGCGCCGTCCGCAGGCACGTCCGGATGCCTCCAGGCGGCCACGTGATAGCCGAGATATCTCATCGAGAGGCCGAGCCTCATTTTTCCGTCTTTGGTCATTGCAAGCGCTCCCATTCTTGGACTGTTCCGCCCGAAACATGGCGGTATGGGTGAATATTCTCGCTTCACCGTCCGATAAACAATGTCGCGAAAAGCGGCCGACTATTTGAAAAATGGATAAGGGTATTCCCTTACTTTTTAGAGCGCCGGAGGTGCAAAGCTGCGTTCAGCGGCGGGACTGGCTGCGGTGTGCTGCGTCCGCGTCCGTTGCCGCGCTTCTCGACCTCGACATTGGAGATCGACGGCCGGGGGAATGCTTGAGCGAGGCAATGAGGTGCCGAGTGGGGTCTGTCCGCATCCGGGGAAACCCTCTATACGAATTTCAAATACCGGACCTTTTTTGACGGCATTGTGTCGTTCACGTGGACGGCACACCATCCTACTCATTCCGCCGTGCATGGCCCGGCGGCGCAACGAATAACCCCGCAGCTGGGAGCCGTTGATCTGGCAGCGGATGTCAAGAAGCGATGTCTCTTTCTGCCGCTGCTGTCGCAATGACGCGCGGCGATACACTGGTTGGGCTGGTCGCCAGCACCGACTGCAAAGGAAATAAGATGCTGAACAGAGCCAACACCCTTGACCCCATTACCTGCACGAAAGCCATAAGCAGCAGGATGCGCGATGTCATCGCCGCGAACTTCGGCACATTTTTCGAATGGTTCGACCTGCTCGTGTACGCAATGTTCGCTATTACTGTGTCGAAGCTATTTTTTCCGACCGGCGACGAGCGATCGGCGCTGTTGCTCAGTCTCCTAACCTTCGCTAGCTCATTCCTTATCCGTCCGGTCGGTGCGATCATCCTGGGTGTCGTCGCAGACAAACACGGCCGGCGCTTCACGTTAAGCCTCACGGCGTTCCTGATGTTGTGTGGCACTGCGTCCATCACCCTCGTGCCGACATACGACAAGATCGGCGTGTTCGCGCCGGTAATTCTAGTCGCGGGACGCCTGCTTCAAGGCTTTTCGGCAGGGGGCGAATTTGGAGCGGCCAATTCATTTTTGACCGAACAAGATGTAAAGCGCAGAGGGTTTTTTGGGAGCCTGCAATGGTCGACGTCGGGTCTCGCTGTATTGGCGGCCTCGCTCTTCGCCTACGGCGTGAATCGCTATCTGTCGCCGGAACAGATCGATTCCTGGGGCTGGCGTCTGCCGTTCGCCTTCGGGTGTCTGATCGGACCGATTGGCCTCTACATCCGCAGGAAAGTGAACGAGACGGCCGCGTTCGAGCAAGCGAGCGACGTGGTGCCACACAAGCCGCTGCGCGAAACGGCGCAATCACATATGTCAAGCGTGCTCATGGGCGCCATCATTTCCGGCGCTGGCGGCCTCGCGAGCTTTATGAACATCTATATGCCGACGTTCGCAATTCATAATCTGGGAGTCAGCAAGGACGCAGCCTTTTTGTCATCGATTCTAAGCGGCCTCGTATCCGTCGTGTTCCCGATAATCGGTGGCATCGCAGCGGACCGACTCGGCACCGTCAAGGTGATGCGTGCCGCACTACTGTGCGGCATGGTGCTGATCCTGCCGCTCTTTTACATGCTCACGCGTGCACCGAGCACCGCAACATTGATCGCATTCCAGTGCACCCTTTCACTCGTGTTCTACAGCTTCTACTACGCGCCGGTCAGCTCGTTGCTATCACAACTCTTTCCCACGTCCTGCCGTACCACCGGCTCGTCGCTCGCCTACGTAATCGCGATGACGCTGTTCGGCGGACTCACGCCTGTCGTGACCAACCTTCTCGTAAAATTGACGGGCAGCATCATGTCGCCGGCCTATTACCTGATAGTGATTTCGACCCTCGCGCTCGTGGCTCTGATCGCCAGCCGCAAGCGCGTCAACTGACAAATCTCCAAGCTAATATGCTGCCCATTCAAGAAATCACATTGAAACCCGAATTGCCCAAGCAGGTCTCCGTCGCAATTATTGGCGGCGGAATCATTGGTATCAGCTGCGCGCTCGCGCTGGCGCGCAAAGGTGTCGACGTCGCGGTGTTCGAAAAAGGCACGATCGGTTGCGAACAGTCTTCGCGCAACTGGGGCTGGGTGCGCTCCATCGGACGCGACATTAAGGAACTGCAACTGTCTTTCCTCGCGAACGAATTGTGGCAGTCAATCCAATCGCAAATCGACGTGGGCTACCGGATGACGGGACTCGCATATCTTGCGAAAGACGAGTCGGAGATGGCTCTGCATCAAAAATGGATCGATGCGTCCGGCGCCAGCGGTGCCCGCGTCAGGCTTCTTGGCAGAGCCGAACTCGCCAGGTTTCTCCCGCAGTCGAGCCGCGCATGGGACGGGGCGCTCTATAGCGCGATCGACGGTGTCGCAGAACCCACAATGGCCACACGAGGCATCGCCGAACTCGCTCGCGCGAACGGTGCATCGATCTTCGAACACTGTGCGGTGCGGGGCATTGATATTTCCGCGGGTCGCGTGTCGGCTGTCGTGACCGAGCACGGCGTCGTGAAATGCGCCGACGTGGTTTTGGCAGGCGGTGCGTGGTCGCGGCTGTTCTGCGGCAATCATGCAATTGACTTTCCGCAACTCAAGGTTCATGCGTCCGTGCTGCAAACCGCGCCTATCGACGCTAAACTGGACGTCGCGATCAACGGGGGCGACTTCACATGCCGCAAGCGCTGCGACGGCGGATACACAGTGTCGAAACTCGGCGCCTCGGTCGCCGATCTCACGCCCGATAGCATTCGCCTGAGCACGAAATTCCTGCGTGCCTGGCTCAAAGAGCGCAAGTATCTGCGACTCCGTTTCGGACGCCCCTTTTTTGATGAACTGAAGATTCCGCGCCGCTTCAATATTGACGCCCCGACGCCGTTCGAATCGTACCGCGTGCTCGATCCTGAGGCTAACAACGGCATGCTCAACGACGCAATGAATTGCCTGAAGCAGACCTTTCCATCGTTCGCCAATGCGACGATTGCACGTACGTGGGCAGGTATGATTGACGTCACGCCCGATGCACTGCCGGTTATCTCTAGGGTCGAGCGGATACCGGGCTTCTATCTGGGTTCCGGCTTTTCAGGCCATGGCTTCGGCATTGGACCGGCCGCGGGCGCTGTGCTCGCCGATCTGGTAACAGGCGATCGCACTCAGGTAGGGATCGAAGACTTCGCCCTGAACCGCTTTTGCTCTTAAGGGAGTCCACATGCTGCAGCGAAGCAGGAAGAACCCAAAGCGACTCACTGGACTCATCCGTTTGACGCGTTTTCCAACCAGCGCACGTACAATGCCATCAGCTCCGATTGAGTCGCAATATGCAGCTTCGCGTAAGCATTTCTTGCGATGGCTTTTCACCGTCGTTATCGCGATATTCAGTCTCAGGCTGATAGATACCGACGAGTGTCCCTGAAGAATCAGCCGAATCACCTCTACTTCACGCGGAGACAATAAGTCCTTCCCGAACGATTCAAATGCCACATTGATAGCGTTGTCGTGAGGGAGTGCGGCATCACGGACGAAACATGCCCAGTTCGCCCGAACAACAGCAGAGACGAACGGCGCCATCACTTCGAGAATGGAAATCTCCTGCGCGCCAAAACCCGATAGCGAACTGGGTCGGAGAAAGCTCACCTCGGCCATGGCCCTGTCTGGGAGCTCGACGAGAAGCAATAGCTCCTCTCTCCGCTCGGGCCACCCATGGGTGATGTAACGCATTTCCTCTTTTTCAGACCACGCCGCGGGGATACTCTTGAACGACTGGGAAATTGGATATTCCTTAGGCACCAGATCCTTCATCCGGTACGCACCTGGCTCTATGCCGTCCAGATATGCCTGATAGCATGGACTCAGCACGTATGACAATTCGACAAAGTTGGTCAGGCCCTCCCGATAGGGTGTATCGCCGAATGTATCGAATAGCAGCACAGGACGCGTCTTTCCACGATACGCGACAATCGAAACCATCTCGAACGCCAGATTCAGATTCAGCAGCCGGAATGCCGCGGCATATGATCTCTCGCTACCGACAAAATCGATTGCCTCGCCGATCCATAAAAATTCGGGTCCTGGCTCGGAAAGGTTGACCGACATAAACCGCCCTCAAGTTCCTTCGAGACATGACGCGAGCCCCAAATCGTGTCCGCCCGACGACGGACACCTCCTCGACAACCCGCGCCAGCGCTCTCGGCCAACTTTAATCCAGGACTGCCGCGGTGATGACCACCTCGACCGTATAACCGGGAACGGCCGATTTTCCCTCGACCGTAGCACGTGGACGAGGATCGCTCCGACTAACCCATGCATCCCACGCGATGTTCATTGCGGAAAAATCCGCAATGTCCGCGAGAAATATCTGCGCAAAAAGAATTTGATGCTTGTTGCTACCCGCCTCTTCAAGCAGGGCGTCGATGGTCTCCAGGATCCTTGGGGTCTGCGCTGTGACATCCAGATTGGGTTCATCTGCGACTTGCCCGGCGAGCCGCCCCCCCTGACGAACGCTGACAGCAGACATCCTCGGACCGGGATGGAGACGCTTTACAACCATGATGATAACCTCAATGTCTGAATGACTCTAGCAGTCCACTTGGTGGACCTCGGACTACTTCAATGGCCCGGTGAGGAACTTTACTAGCCTCTCACTTTTTGGACTTCCGAAAATATCAGTTGGCCGGCCACGCTCTTCCACAAGACCCTGATCAAGGAACATCACTTCGCTCGAGACTTCCTTCGCGAACGCCATCTCGTGTGTCACTACCACCATCGTTCGCCCCTCCTTGGCGAGTTCCTTCATGACCGAGAGCACTTCGCCAACCAGTTCGGGATCGAGTGCAGATGTGGGCTCGTCAAACAACAGTACTTCGAGGTCGACGGCAAGTGCCCTGGCGATCGCTACGCGCTGTTGCTGCCCACCGGACATGTGTGACGGGTACATATCAGCAACCTTGTCCGGATCCAGCTTGACCTTCAGGAGGACGTCGAGTGCACGTTCATGGGCCTCCTTGCGCGAACGCTTCTGCACCCTGATCGGTGCCAGCATCAGGTTCTCGATTACTGTCAGATGTGACCAAAGATTGAAGTGCTGAAAGACCATCCCAAGCCGCGTACGCATCTTTTCTAGCTGGCCGTGGTTGACCGGCATGATGCTGTCGCGTGTTTCTTTCGTCTGCAGTTCCTCGCCGTTCAGCCGGATCACGCCGGCATTTGGCCGCTCAAGCATGTTGATGCAGCGCAGGAATGTACTTTTCCCTGATCCGCTCGAGCCGATGACGCTGATGACATCGCCCTTCTTGGCCTTTAGCGAAACGCCTTTGAGGACCTCGTGTGCGCCGTATCGCTTATGTACGTTTTCAACCGAAAGTGCATTCATGATCGTTACTCGTGTTCTGATTAATACTGTCGCGCATCCTGTAATTCGGCCGCGGACGAGCTTGCAGACTTGACCGCAACGCGCTGCGAGGCGCGTGGCCGGACGTGAGCCATGTATCGTTTCTCCAAAGTGCGGAAGATTCTCAGGATCGCAAATGTGCACAAGCTATAGAGCACGAGCGCAAACAGGTAGGGCTCGAACGGTGCCGCATACTGCATGCTGATTGCGCGTGCAACGCCACCCAGGTCGAGCAGCGTGATGCCCGAGGCCAACGCTGTTCCGTGCAGGGTGAAAACAACCTCGTTGCAATACGCCTGCATCGCGCGACGGAGCGCACTCTGATAAATTACAGATCGAAGGCGAGCCCACTTGCTCATCCCGATCGCCACAGCCGCCTCCACCTCCCCGGGCGGCGTAGCCTTGAGCGCGCCAGCGAAAATTTCACAAGTGTATGCTGCAGTGTTCAGTCCGAATGCGAGCCACGCGCAGACGTACGCCTCCTGGAGGTAGGTCCAAAGCCAACTCTCACGGATGAATTCGACTTCAGCAAGCCCGTAGTAGATGACATACATCTGGACGAGCAGTGGACTTCCTCGAAAGATGTATGTAAATAACCAAACGGGCGTTGACAGCCAACGCGATTTCGATATGCGCATCACCGCGAGCGGCACTGCCAGCACAAGCGCGAACGCCAGAGAAATCAAAAGAAGCTGCACGGTCAACCACAAACCGGTGGTGATTTCGCCGTCAGTCCACAAAAACAGCCGGAGATTATCCAGAACAATATTGAAGTTCACAGATTCACCTCTCGAATTCCGAGCGAGAATTTCATGTTGAGTCGTCGCAGAATCCAGAGCGAGACAGTCGTAAGGGCGAGATAGACCGCACCGGCGACACAGAAGAACAGGAAGATGTGGTGTGTGGCGCGTCCGGCCGCAGTCGAGAGGAAAACCAACTCGTTCAAACTCACCATAGAAGTGATTGCGGAGGCCTTTACAAGCGCGAGCCAATTGTTGCTCAGACCGGGGATGGCGAATCGCATCATCTGCGGGTAGAGGATGCGAAAAAGCACGGTTCGCTTGCGCAACCCAAATGCGTAACCGGCTTCGAGTTGGCCAGCCGGAGCTGACAGTATCGCGCCTCGGAACGTCTCGGCGACATATCCACCGTAGACCGCCCCGAGAATTATCACGCTCGCCATATAGGAGTCGATCTCGATCGAACGTCCTGGAGATATTTTGTTCACTGCATAGTTGAGTGCGGCTTGGCCACCGTAATACAAGAACAACAACCACACAAAGTCGGGCGCACTTCGGGCGAGCGACGTGTATAGCGACGCGATGGTATTGAGGACGCGATTTGACGCGGACTTACACATGGCTGCCACGAGCCCCAGAACAACTGCAACAAGCAACGAAGCCAATGCGACGTTGATCGTTGTCATGGCACCAACACCAATCGCGCGAGCGTATCCATAAAGCATTAGACATCTCCACAAACATTAAGGAAGGCAGTCGCCGCAGAATGCGGCAACTCTCCCTCTCTCTCCAACTTCCACACGGGAGTCAAGGACTCGGTGCGTCAGATGCCTGAATAGATATCGAAATTAAAGTAGCGCTTGGCTATGCGATAATATTCTCCGCTCGCGCGGATTGCGTTGATGGCACTGTTCAGGCGATCGCGGAGCTGAGAATCGTCCTTGCGTACGCCGATCGCGATGCCGGCGCCGAAGTACTGTGAGTTTGTGACCGGCTTTCCGGTGAAGGCAAAGCCAGTACCCTGCGGCTGGTTGAGGAAGCCAGTAGCGAGCATCGTGCTATCCCCCATTACGGCGTCGAGGCGACCGGAAGCGAGATCTGTCAAGGCATCTTCATCTGATGGATAGGTAACGACCTTTGCGCCCGCTGGTGCGAGGACCGCCTTCGCAAACGATTCATGAGGACTCGAGCGCTGCATTCCGACTTTCTTGCCCTTCAGCGTCTCCGGTCGGGTGGGATCAAATGAAGAGCCAGAACGGGCGACCATGCGAGAAGCAACGCTGTAGTACTTCTCGGTGAACGAAATCTTTCTCGGCGCTCCGCTGTGTCGGTCATCGAGGACATGATCGCGTCGAACTTGTTGCTCATGAGCGCCGGAATCATGCCATCCCAATTCTGGACAACCCACTCACACTTAGTTTTGAGCTGGACACAAAGTGCATTACCGATATCGACGTCGAAACCATGAGGCTGTCCGTCTGTACCCATTTCGTTAAACGGGGGGAATGCGCCCTCGACTCCCATACGAATCACGTCCGACCCTTGTGCGTGGGTCGTCGCCATAAATACGGATGCAACAAGTGCCAGCATCACTGTGGACCTTTTCATCGCTCGTCTCCTTGCTCGCTTTAATATGGAATTGAAACCAAGATTCGCCTACAAACTGCGTTCAAAGCCACCGGTTCTCCCGATTGCTCGCTTTCTTTTTATCTTCGGTACTGAACTACAGAAGCACGAGTAGCTACAGTCTCATACAAACTCTGCGCCCTCTTGTTCGCTTCTTCCGTCTGCCAGTACGTGCGATAACACTCCCGGACATCCGCCTCCTGGAAGGCCTTATCAAGAAGCTGACGTGCTACCCCTAGCCCTCGTGCGGCCTCAGAAACAAAGAGGTCCTCAATCAGGCAATTCCACGTCGCGGCCCAGCTTGAACGATGGAAGAGATAGATAACAAACCCTGTCATCCGGCCTGCCCCGTCCTCGCTGACGGCGCACTGATGATCTCCACCCTGCGTCGTGATCCGATCCCACGTCGCCTCCGTGACTCGCGTCGGAACGTCCGTCTGATAAAAGTGTAGATAGGACTCCCAGAGTGGCAGCCATCGCTCATAGTCCGTACTAACGGCTGCCCGTACAGTTACCTTTTGCATGCCCTTGCCTTCGTGCTAACGAGGTTTTTAGTCCGTTTGTTACTGCTGTCCTGCAGCGACGCGCTCAGGTTCATCATCTGTTCCCGCGAATTGAGCAGAGAAACCAATGCCGCCGAAGAGCAAATGGCATGGCTTCTCAGCAAAGTTCCGGACTTGCCATAGCTTCGGCGCAGGAAGGCACCTCACGTATGGTTTTCACACCGCTCATCTGCACACGGAACGAGCTGCGATCGAATTACAGTTGCTCGCGTACGGCGGCGGAGATACCCGCCAGACCCTTTCGGAGTTCATCCTCCGTCGGCCATGCAAACCCGATGCGCATGTGCAGCTTTGACATTTCGAACCAGTTTCCGGCACCGACGTACGTATGGTGGTTCTGCAACACCGATCGATAGAACTCGTCTGTGTTGAACGTCGGTGGCACTTTCAAGCGCGGGAAGCAAACGACCCCGCCTTGGGGCTCCACCCACTCTACGTAGGGATCCGAGTTGACCCAGTCGCGGGTGATTCCCAAATGACGGAGGTTCCTCTTGCTGCTCTCGGCCAGCCAGTTGTCGCGCTCCTTGAGAACTGCAAGCCCGATCGCTTCGTCAACCACCGACCCGCAAATGCCGATTTGTTCTTTGGCCGCGAGAAACAGCCGGTAAAGCGCCGGGCTGCGCATCGTTAGCCAGCCAAGACGAATGCCGGGGGTACCGTACGCCTTCGACAGGGACGAGACCGAAATGAAACGATCACTGATGGTTGCTGCGGCTGGGTACGGCGTACCGTAGGTGAGGTCACGATATGTCTCATCGACAAGCACAAGGCAGTCGTGCTTGTCGGCGATCGCCTTGAGGCCAACGATTTCGTCCCACGTCATCATGGTGCCAGTCGGATTGTGCGGGCACGTCACGCTGATGTACGTCGTGTTCGGGCGTACTGCACGTTCGATTCCTTCGAGGTCCACCTTGAAGCCTTCCTCGAACTTCAGGTCGATGTACGTCGTTTCGCAACCGATCGCGCGCGGCGTCTCGATATTTGTCGCGTAGTTCGGGCGTACGACGACGAGGTGCGAATCCTTGTCCAGCAGGGACGTGGCGATGATGAACAGGGCACCCGCAGCGCCGTTGCAGATCAGGACGTCATCAGACGTGACAGATTGGGCGCCGCTTTGTTTCGCGATAAGCTCTCGAAGCTGCTTGTCGCCGCGATGCTCGCCGTACAGCAGAACGAGATCATCAAGGTTATCGACGTTGAAATCGCGGAACCTCCGGTCCGAGATCGAGCTCTCCGACAGGTTGTATTTGATCTTCTCGTAACCCAGTTCTTCCGGCGACTCCTCTTCGAGGATCATGCGCACGTATTTCATAAAATCTTCCCGTTAGTTTGTGAATCAGACCGATGCCCGCTCTTCGAGCCAACTGCATGGCGTTCGAATAATCTTTACCGGACAGAATTCTTAGCTCCATCCCCCCAGAGGAGGAGCCACGACCTTAGTACAGGATCGAACTGGCTAGACAAAGGACCGTTGCGTGGCCTGCATCTATGGCACACGAATTCAACGGACGTAAATCCCAATGCAGCTTCAGCGGTACGCCGTATAAGCGAAACTCTTCGCCTGGTCTCCAGCGATGAGACCGGCGGAACACGAACGTGTTAGCCCCTCATGTGTGGATACCGATAGTCCGTTGCCGGCACGTAGGTCTCTTTGACTGTGCGAGGCGACACCCAACGCAAGAGGTTGAGAATCGAGCCAGCCTTGTCGTTAGTACCGCTGCGGCGGGCGCCGCCAAAAGGCTGCTGTCCAACGACCGCGCCCGTCGGTTTGTCGTTCACGTAGAAGTTGCCCGCGGCAAATCTAAGGCATTGCTGATCAAGTCCACCGCATAGCTACTCGGAGCGTTATAGAGCGGAGTGGATAAGGAAGGCAGAACAGGATGAAGCAGCAGACGCTGGCGATGGCAGCTGACGAAGGTGCGGGTT